>PNLU01000097.1 GCA_013823245.1 Alcanivorax sp. | reverse complement strand
GGCCTGGGAAGCGATGAAGAATTGCCCGATCGTGATGCCGTGCAGGCCCAGCTGGACACCCTGGAGGAGCGTGATCTGCCCGCCGCCCGCCTGCGTCTGATCCGCGAAGACCTGGAGGAGACGCTGGAGTACCTGCGCCAGCGCGCCGATTATCAGGAGCGCCTGACCCAGGTGCGCGAGCGCGCCGACGCCCTGCCCCGCGAGATACTGTCCACGCGCCAGTCACTGGCGGCGTTTACGCCCACGGATACCGAAGCCCTGACCCGCTCCTTGCAGGATGCGGACATCAGCACCGTCGCCGAAGCCCTGTTTTCGCGATTGAGTTCGCTGGAGCGTTTGCAGAACGCTCTCGGCCAGGCCAATACGGATCTGGCCAGCAGCCAGTTGCTGCCAGAACGTGCCCAGGCAGATATCGCCAACACCCTGGCGCGCATGGAAGTGGCCCGGGCCGAACTGATCCGGCTGAACATCAATGACGATGCGCTGGACAATGTTGCCGCCATACAACGGCTGCGCACCGAAATAGCCTCGCTGGATGCACGATTGAACTGGCGCCGCGCAGAACTGCAAAGCAACTCTGATCGCCAGGCGCTGGCCAACCGTCAGCGCGACTTGCTGCAACGCCGCATCGCGGATCAGGAACAGGCACTGGATACGGTACAGGCCGCACTCGACCAGAAACGCCGCGAACGTACCCAGGCGATCATCCGCGAGGCGCAGGCACCGCTGGCCGACCTGCCGCCCAGCCCGCTGCTGCAGGCCGAACTGCGCCGCAACACCCGGCTGGCCGAGCGCATCATGGAGGTCACCGAGCAGGTCAATACGCTGATGCGTGAAACCGTTTCCCTGAATTCCCAGCTGGAGCGGGTACGGCAACTGGAGCGCACGCTGGTGGAACAGGTGGCGGCGTTACAGGGCAGCCTGTTGCTGTCGCGCATGCTGTATCAGCAACAGCAACAACTGCCCAAGCTCGACCCACGCAGTGTTCGCCAGATCGATATTGCCGATCTGCGTCTTGAGCAATATCAACTGAGCGAGCAGCGTGAGCAGTTGATGCGGCCTGATCGACAAGCGGATGCGCTGCTGGGCCGCAGTAGTGAGCAAGGCAGTGATGCCGTGCGTGACGCACTGGAGCAGATACTGGCGACGCGTCTGGAACTGGTCGAGCAACTGGAGCCGGAGCTCAATCGATTGCTCAATCTGGCCATCAACCATCAGGCCACGCACCGGCAGTTGCAATCCGCCAACCGCACCGCACGGGCCACCATCGGCGAGCAGCTGTTCTGGATGCCGAGCACGCGCCCGTTGAATCTTGAAACACTGCGCACCCTGCCCGGTGCCCTGACCAACCAGGTCATCAGCCTGATGTCGGTGGAACCCTGGCAGCAGAGCCTCGAGCGCTTGCGGGCGCGCTGGCCTGCGCCCGCGGCTGCCCTGATCGTGGCCATCGGCCTGCTGCTGCGGCGGCGTGCCTTTACCCGCAGCCTGCAGGTCATCAACAGCCAGGTGGGCTTCATCAAGCAGGACTCCCAGCAACACACGCCCCATGCCCTGTGGCTGATCCTGCTGAAGATCGCGCCGCTGCCGCTGGTGCTGGCTGTGACCGGCCTGACCCTGCGCACCGATGAAATGCTCGGCGCCACCGTCGTGGGTGCTGTTTTGCTGAAAATAGCGATGATCCTGCTGGTGTTCGGTCTGCTCCAGCGTTTGCTCGGCAAGAGCGGCGTGGCCGTGAAGCATTTCCGCTGGCCGGAAGACAACGTGCGGATACTGCGCCGGACCATGGCGATGACCGCCATCGTGTTCGTGCCGGTGGGGCTGGTGATTGCCATTGGCGAACAGGCGCCGGAGTTACTGGCCGAAGACCGGCTCGGGCTGCTGGTCATGCTGTTCAGTGGTCCGCTGCTGGCCTGGCTGCTGGTGCGTGCCACCCTGTATTATCCGACCCGTCGCCAGATCAAGGGCGGCCTGGTGCGGGGCACAACCACCGCAGGCATGGCCGCCATCCCCCTTACACTGACCGTACTCAGCGCCCTGGGTTATCACTACACCGCCATTCGTCTGGGTGGTCGCCTGGTGGACACCTTTTACATCTTGCTGCTGTGGATTCTGGTTGCTGCAACCGCCCGGCGTGGTCTGGCCGTGGCGGCAAGACGACTGGCCTATCGTCGCGCCGTCGCGCGGCGGGAAGAATTGCGCCAGCAGCAACAGACCGCGCGCACCGACAGCGATGCAGGGGAAGCGGTGGAGGAGCCGCCGCTGGACATGGAACAGGTCAGCGCCCAGTCTCTGCGGCTCACCAATCTGTTCCTGCTGATCACCTTCGGCGTGGCCATCTATCTGGTCTGGGCCGACCTGCTCGGCGCCATGGCCTACCTCGACAATATCGTGCTCTGGCAACAGGTGATTGGCGAAGGCGAGCAGGCGATGTTCGTCACCACCACCCTGCGCGATGTCATCTTTGCCATCGCCTTCCTGATGGTGGCGTTGATGATGGCGCGCAACCTGCCCGGCCTGCTGGAAGTGCTGGTACTGTCACGGCTGGAGCTTAAACCTGGCAGCGCCTATGCCATCACCTCGATGATGGCCTATACCCTGACCATCGTGGGTCTGGTGGTGGCCCTGAGCAGCCTCGGCGTATCGTGGAGCAAACTGCAGTGGCTGGTGGCCGCACTGGGCGTCGGTCTGGGCTTTGGCCTGCAAGCCATCTTTTCCAACTTCGTGTCCGGGATCATCCTGCTGTTCGAGCGACCCATCCGCATTGGTGATGTGATCACCATTGGTGATCTGTCCGGCACCGTCATGCGCATCCGTATCCGCGCCACCACCATTCGTGATTTCGACCGCAAGGAAATCATCGTGCCGAACCAGAAGTTCGTGCAGGAGCAGTTGATCAACTGGTCACTGAGCGACAATGTCACACGACTGGTACTGAAGATCGGCTTTGCCTACGGCAGTGACCTTAAACGGGCCCATGAAGTGCTGTTGCAGGCCGCCGGTGAAAACCAGCGCGTGCTGCGCGATCCGGCCCCCACGGCCTTCTTCCTCGGCTTCGGCGCCAGCACTCTGGATCACGAGTTGCGTGTTCATGTGGCCGAGTTGGGCGATCGCTTGCCAGTGCAGGACGAACTCAACCGGCGCATCGATCAGCTGTGCAAGGAAAACGGCATCGAAATTGCCTTCAGCCAGCTCGACGTGCATATCCGCACGCCGAAAGGCAACGAACTCTGCATCCAGAAAGACGCCGGTCGCGAACCGCCCGACGACAACGAGTCCCCCTGAGGCTCAACCGGCACCCTGCGTATCCCGGGCCAGCACCTGTACCCATTGCTCCAGGCGCTGGCCATGCTGGTCGACCAGGGTGATGCGGTGCCAGCCGGGGGACAGGCGCAGGGCCAGATCGTGGAAATGGCGGGTCTCGGCCTGGAAGCGGTCGTTGATATGCCAGCGCACGCTGGCGCGCGGGTCGCGGTGCACGGCGCGGAACAGCACCTTGCCCAGCCGACCATCCAGATCCACCGGCACCATCAGGCGGGTACCGTCCTGCGGATAGAGCAGTCCCATGACCTGCTCATCGCTGTAATCTGCCAGGCCCTCCAGACAATCGCTGCGCCATGGTGGAGGCGGTGCGTAACCGGGGGTATGGCTGCGCCAGAAGAAAGCCTGCACCGGTGGCAACTGGAACCAGGCCCGGGGCTGCATGTGCGCCGGGCGTTCGCAGCCCGCATGAACCCGGTAGCCCTCGGCATCCAGATGCAGTGTCGTGTAATGCGGCGAGACACGGCTGAAGTGGCTGCCCCGTGGCGCCCGGGCCTCGCGGGTCGGGCAATCGGCACGAACCAGATAGCCGTCGTCGGCACACACCGTCAGTGTCTGCAGCGACTGCACCGGCTCGCGCAGCCACGGCACGGCGCCAAGCAGCCCGAACACCTCCAGCATCAGCGGCGCCGCCGCCAGGGTACCGGTCAGGTCGGGCACGCCCTGCCCTTCGGCATTGCCGGTCCAGACGCCCACCGTGTAGCGCCCGTTGCTGCCAATCGCCCAGCCGTCGCGCAAGCCGAAACTGGTGCCGGTTTTCCAGGCAATCGGCTGGCTGGCACCGAACTGGCGCCACAATCCTTCATGCCCGGGCCGCACCACATCAATCAGCGCGTCGAGGGTCAGCCAGCTGGCGCCCTGACTAAGCACTGGCACGTTCGGCGCCGCCGGGCCTGACTGTTGCAACAGAGCCGGCATACGCGGCGCATGACGCACGCCGTCACGGGCGGTGGCAGTCAGGTTCGCGTACAGGCCGGTGAGTTCCCACAGGCTGGCTTCCGAGCCACCAAGGATCAACGTCAGGCCGTAATCATCCGGCGCCCTGAACAGGGAGGTCAGGCCCAGTCGGCGTAACTGGTCATGGAAGCGGTCCACACCGTAGTCGCGCAGCATACGCACCATAGGCACGTTCAGTGAGCGCGCCAGCGCCTCCCGTGCGGGCACGGCACCGCGATGCAGACGGTCAAAGTTTTCCGGGCTGTAACCGGCAAACTGGGTCGGGATATCGGCCACCAGGGTCTCTGGCAGCAGCAATCCTTCATCCAGCATCAGGGCATACAGGAACGGTTTGAGCAGGCTGCCATTGCTGCGCGGGCGGCGCACCAGATCCAGCATCGCGCCCGGGCGATCTGCCGCACCGGCACGATGATTGCCCACATAGGCCTGCACGGTCATGTCTCGGTGGTCCACCACCACCAGTGCCAGATCCTGGATACCCTCGGCCGCCAGTCGGCGACCATGATGATCGGCCAGCGCACTGACCCGGCTCTGCAAACGACCGTCCAGCGTGGTGCGGTAAATGCCGTCGCTGGCGGTCGCATTGCGGGTCAGCGTAGCGAGCAGATGCGGCGTTTCACGGGGCAATGGCCGGGGTGCATCGGGCAGCGGTTCTGCCAACGCCAGGCTCAGTTCCAGATCATCCAGCGCCCCCCGGGCATGCAGCCGCTGGAGCAATCCATCGCGCCGCGCCGCCAGCGCGTCGCGATTGCGCCCGGGGTGCAGCAACGCCGGATTATTGGGCAGCACGGCCAGCACCGCCGCCTCGGCCCAGCTCAGGGCTTCGGGCGGACGATCAAAATAACGCCAGGCCGCTGCGTTGAGGCCCACCACATTGCCGCCAAACGGCGCGTGACTCGCATACAGGGCCAGCAGCGTGTCCTTGTCATGCCGCCATTCCAGGCGCAGGGCCAGCCAGGCTTCATACACCTTGCTGCGCAGGGTGCGGGCACGCGGCGGGCCTATTTGACGCGCCAGTTGCATGGTCAGGGTGGAGCCGCCGCTGACGACGCGCCCCTGGCGGACGTTATCGCGGGCCGCCCGCAGCACCGCCAGCGGGTCCACACCCGGATGATGACGGAAACGACGATCCTCGAAGGTGAGCAGGGCGTCGGCAAAGCGTGGCGGCACCGACTGCACCGGCGCGAACCGCCATTGCCCGTCCGCCGCAATGGTGGCGGCCAGCAGGCGACCATCGCGGTCCAGCACCGCTGTGGCATGGGGCGCTTCGAACAGCGGTGCAGGCAAGGGCCAGCCCAGCAGCACGCCCAGCGACACACCCAACGACAACAGCAACGCCGCCACGCCAATCAGCGGGCGGCGGCCCGGGAAACGACGGCGGGCCCGGTCAGGCATCAGCGCGCCAGCACTTCGACCCAGCGACCGGCCAGCCGTCCCTGTACAGCGGCGTCATACATGTTCTCCACCTGCCAGCCCGGCAGATAGAAACGACCTGCAAACGACGCGTTCAGTGACAGCTCCAGCGTCCGCTGCTCGCCCGCATTCAGGCTCAGGTAACTGAGCACCCGATCATCACGAATGTCCTGATAATCCAGCACCGCCACCTCGTCTTCACCGGCCATGCGGGTGTTGTTCACCTGCCAGCCACTGGGCAGGATCTGCGTCAGTGCCAGTTCCGTCTGGCGACGACCGCTGGTGTTGGTCACCGTGACCCGGGCAATCAGGTCAGTGCCCTGCGGCAGGCGGCTGATGTCCAGCGGCTGTCCGTCTGTACCCAGGAACCGGGTCTCCAGTCGCAGGCCTGCCGTGCGCGCCGTTTCCTGCCCGGCGGCGGGCACGCCTTCATTGGCGAACAACAGATACAGGGGTTGCTTGCTGTCGTTGCGCAGCGCGACCTCACCCGCTTCCGGCGTGACCTCCTGCTGCGTCATCACGCCCGGCAGGTGCCGGGTCTGCCACTCACTTTGGCCGGGCTCACGCCAGGCCCAGGACAGTGCGGGCAGTTCCTGATCTCCGCCGCCCTCCACACGCTCTGCCCCATAAAAGCGGCTCAACGCCAGCAAGGCCCAGGACACCGCCTGAGTGCTGTGCCACTGATCGCCCGACAGACTGTCGGCCATCTGCCGGGCCAGCGCCTCGGCGGTGTCATGCTCGTCACGCGCCGCCAGCACCGGCAGGATCAGGGCCTGATCGCGGAGCGTCGACGCAAAGGTCGCATCCGGCCGCGCCCGTTCGGGCGGGGAAGTCCCCAGGTCCGCCACCAGACGCTCCTCCACCGCGGGCATGCCGATCTGCTGATAGGCGGCCGCCAGTTGCCAGCGCGCCATCACGGCCAGCCCGGTTTCCTCACGCAGCCGGTTCATGGCACCGGTTTCCGGCTGACCGGCCAGCGCCAGGGTGTACAGACGATAGGCCTGAATCAGTTGCCCGGTCTCGTCACTGGCCACGTAGGCACGCGCCTGACGGCGCTGGTGCTCACGCCAGCCCTCAAGCATCTCGGTGGGCACGGCATAGCCCAGACGCCGTGCTTCCAGCAGGAAGTGCCCGGCATAACTGGTGCTCCAGTCGTTAACGCTCGCCGCGCCCGGCCAGTAAGCGAAGCTGCCATCCGCCAGCTGATAACCGCGCAACCGATCCACCGCCCTCTGGATATTGGCCCCGGTGCGCTCACGCTGGTCGCTGTCCAGCACCAGCAGGCGCGGCAGATACAACTGCGGGAACGCCGCCGAGGTCACCTGCTCCAGGCAGCCGTGCGGATAGCGGATCAGGTATTCCAGGCGCTGGCTCAGGTTCAGCGGCGGCACGCTGCTCACCTCCAGCGTCGCCCGATTGGTGCCCGGCAGGCCATGGGGGGTGAAATCGTGCATCCAGGTTTCCCCGGGCGCCACGCGCGCACGCACCTGGTCCAGCGAGGGCGGGTTCGGGCTGCGCACCGTCATATGCACCGTCTCGCTGGCCTCGTGCCCGCCACCGCTGGCGCGCACGGTAATGTCCCCCTGCCCGACGGCGTCGCCCACCGCCAGCCCGAGCCGAACAATCGCCTCCCCGGGCTGATCCAGGCGTACACGGTCGCGCGGCTCGGTGACGCGGAACAGCTCATCGGCTTCCAGCTCCACCACCACCTCATCAATGCCTGCCTCCTGCACGAACAGGTTGACCGGCACGGTCAGGGTTTCCTGCGGCCCCAGCACCCGGGGCAGCGTGCTCAGCAGCGACAGCGGATCGCGCACCAGCACGGTTCGCTCCGCCTTGCCGTAGCGGCCGTTATCGCCCGCCACCAGCATCACCCGCACAGCGCCGAGATACGGCGGCAACTCGACCTCATGCTCGCGCGTTTCATTGGCGGCCAACTGGAACGCCCCGAGGAAGCGCACCACCGGCGGGAAACGACGACGGCGGCTGGCTTCATCATCCAGCTCGGCCTCGTCACTCCCGCCGATGGCCACCAACCTCTCCAGGGTACCGGCGAAGGCACCGGCTACTTCATCGAACAGGTCCCAGGTGCGCACACCCAGCGCCTCGCGGCGGAAGAACTGCCGATGCGGGTCAGGGGTCCGGTAGCCGGTCAGGCCCAGCAGGCCTTCATCCACCACCGCCAGGGTATAGGTCATGGGGCGGCCGTCAGTCTCACGCACGGTCACCGTGAAGCGGCTGTCGGAATTCACTTCCTCCGGTGCCTGCAACAGCGGCTCCAGATGGGTCGCCGGGTCCGACACTGCCAGCGGCAGAATCCCGAACAGTCGCAGCGGCCGATCATTGCCGCGCCCGGCATGGGGCTGCACCAGCGTCACGCTCACGTACACATTGGGTGCCATGGCGGGCGTGATCGGCACCTGGAACTGCCCGGCCCCCTGCTCCAGATCGAGCCAGAACTGGCGCAGGATACGGCTGCCGGTTTCCAGGCTCACCAGAGCCCGGCCGGCGCCGTCGGTGTCCGGCAACTGCACGGTGGCGGTCTCGCCCACCTTGTAGTCGGTGCGCTCACTGTAGAGTGTCAGGCGCGCCGGACCGTCGCCACGTTCCTCCCGTGCCCGTCCGGCCCAGCCCGGCCAGTCCATGTAGAACACTTCACCGGTGCAGTGGCCACCCCGGGTATCACAGACCCGCAGCAGATAACGGCCCCACTCCGGATGATTGATGCGCAGGCTCCATTCCGCCTCACCGTCGGCATTGGTGCTCACCCGACCGCGCTGCAGGGCCTCGTGCCCGGCGCCGCTGGCATAGCGCGCCAGCGACTCCCCGCTCTGGTCCCACCACCAGCGCCACTCGATCTTGTACAGCGACACCTCGAGATCACGCAGCGCGGCCGGTTGCCCGGTGTTGTTCAGCGCCGCAATCCGCACCCGGTGATCGGTGTCGGTCAGCAGCATATTGCGCGCCTCATCACCGGCAGGCAGCCGCAGCCCCACATAGTGCGGCCAGGGATGATAATCCTGACGCTGGCTCTGGATACTGAACTGCCCGCCCTGCTCGAAGACACGACTGGTGAACACCGCGCGCAACATGCCCGGGGCGGCCTCGTCATGGACCAGCGTCAACGGAAACGCCATGCGCCCCTGACTGTCCAGCCGTCCCTCGTGCACTGTCTGCTCACCACTGCTGAAACTGCGTGCCGGATCATCGAAGGTGTAATCGGTAAAACGCTCAAAGCGTGTGGTCGTGGGCACCAGCCGCGCGCGCACGTCTGCCCGCAATCCGGCGGCGGTGGCACCACTGAGCCACTGCGCCGAGAGCACGGCGTCACGCGGCAATGCATCCACGCGCAATGGGGCCTCACCGGCATCCAGCGTCAGGCTGAGGCGGTTCGGCACCACGGTTTCGATCAGCAAGGCACGCTCGAAGCGCATGCCACCCAGGCGGGCCACCGCACGCCAGGTGCCGGTGGGCGCATCGTCAGCGGTACGCAGGGTAAACGGATAGAACTGCCCCACCGGACGCGCGTGCGTGCGCCGCTGCACCACATTGCCGCGCGGGTCGATCAGCTCCAGCGTGACCGGATGATCGGCGGGCAAGGTCTGCTGCCGGTCTTCCAGCACAAAGGTCAGATAGATATTGTCGCCGGGCCGCCAGACATCACGCTCGCCGTACAGGAAGCCCTTCACTGCATTGCGCACCTCGACACCGCCCACATCATACTGACTGGTGGGCAGCGCCAGGCCCCGCGACAACTTCAGATAGCCCCGATCATCGCCACGCCGCGCCACCATGTAGAACGCCACGCCGTCGAGCGCGATCACCGCCATGCCAGTGGCATCGGTGGTGCCCCGACCGATGCGCTGCTGCTGATAATTGAAGACCTCGACCTCAGTGCCCGCCGCCGCGCGTCCGGTGCGCAGCAGCGTGGTCGCCACATGCAGCCGGTTGTCGTGCCCCTGCTTGGCAAGCAGCCCCAGATTCGACGCCAGCAGATTGCGCTCATCACTGACCGCATTGTCGTGGCCGTAAATGTAATAGGCCGCATCACAGGGATTGTGGCGCTGGCTCCAGGCCACGTAACCGCTGTTGTTGTACCACTGCTCGATGCCGTCCCAGCCGCTGCCCTCGACCTCACCGCGTGCTTCCCAGTTGCCCAGCGGCCGCTCCGGGTCCTGCACCGGGCTGGTGTCCTGACACCCGAACAGCGTCTGGTCACGATCAATCGACAGCGTCAGTTGATACAAGGCCCCCGGCGATTCACTCACCAGATCACTCACATCCAGCAGGTAACGCTGCCAGCGATCACGGGGCAGATCGTTGAGGGGAATCTCCCGCCGCCATAAATAGCGCCCTACATTTTGCAGGCCATAGCCCTGATCCAGATTGTTGTTCTGCAGGAACTGGCCAATATTGTCCCGATAGACCCGCAGGGCCGTCACGGTCACCGCGCGCACGTTGACCGCCTCGAACGGCACCGTCAGATGCTCGGTGTCCGGCAGCACCACGCCCTGCCCCACAAAGCGCACCCCGGGCCGCAGACTGACAAACGTCAATTGCTCTTCATGCGCCTCACCCAGACGCCCGTTACCGGCACTGCGCAAACCGCCTTCCAGCCGCAGGGTCACCGGCCCGGTGTGCCGCTCGGGCGGATACACCTGCAAGATGCTGCCTTCGATCCGCGCCGTCGCATCCCGTCCATCGAGCCGCACCAGCCCGGCCAGGTTCTGCCGGGCATCCAGCGGCTCACTGAAGGTCACAGCGATGTACTGGCGTTCGGCCGCCGTAATGCGCACATCGGTAATACTGAATTCATTCCGCGCCGGCACCCGCAGGCGCCGCTCACCGCGCTGATCGGTCCCCAGCGGGCGCCCGTCCCAACGCAGCAGCACTTCACTGGCTGCCTCGCCCCGTGCAATCTCGTCCACCACGAAGGTATGCAGGCGGCCACTGCTGTCCTGCTGCCAGGACAACGACAGGGCACGACCATCCTGCTCGGCACGCAGCACCCGGGCGACCGTATCCGGCGTCGCGCGATCAATGGTCGTCAGTTCCCCGGACAGGCTCATGCGCTCGCCATCCGTCACCGGCACCAGCCCTTGCAGCCGCAGATCCAGCCGCTGGGTCAACGCCGAGGTGCTGAACTGCCAGCGACTGGTCAGCGGCAGCCCGGGCAGCGCCGCCCCGGCCAGCGACACGGTGTAGCTCTGCCCGGGGGTCAGTGGCTGCGCCGGGGTAATCACCAGTTCGTGCTCGCGCACGAACACAGCCTCCACCGCCAGGGCGGGCGACACCGTCACCAGATCCGCGATGGGCTTGCCGACTTGCTCGCTGTCCACCACCGGGCGGGTAAAACGCACGCGCAGGGGCTCGCTGGCGGGCACCTGCGCAGGCGAATGGCTGGCAATGAATGGCGCCCAGGCGGCCTGGGCGGCTTCACTGGCGGGCTCATCGGCAGCGGGTTCCGGGTCACGGTCACAGCCCCACAGCAGCAGTGCGGGCAACAGAAACAGCAATGCGCCGAGGCGGCGCCCGTGTGCAACAGTCTTCATGATCGGCTTCCAGGCCTGTTGTTCTGGGTTGGGAGGGTCACGGACGGCCATTCATACAGGCGCCCGGGTATCCTGAATGGACAATAGCAAGAAGCCTTTGTGCTCTCTATCACCCACTATCACCTGCGGTATCCGACCAGTGGCGTGGTCGAGGCTTGCGTCGAGGCGTGATTATCCGGTTTTCCATGCTTTGCGGGTGTGGTGGTTGTGGCCCTCGGGG
>PNLU01000096.1 GCA_013823245.1 Alcanivorax sp. | reverse complement strand
GGAGTTCGGCACCGAGAGCGGTCGGCCCATGCCCATCGCCTACACCATGTTCCTGGACGGTGAGCAGTGGAAAGTGGACAACCTGATCGTCAACGGACTGAACATGGGGCGTGTCTACCGGATGCAGTTTGATCAGGCCATGCGCCAGCACCAGGGCGATATCGACAAGGTGATTCAGGGCTGGACCGTGGCGCTGGACCCGGAGGAGTTCAATCTGGACGGTGGATGAAAAAACACCGCTAACCCTCTATCATAGCCGGCCCGACATGCGGGCCGGTGTCCTATGCCGTCTCCCGCATCTCTACAGAGTACAGACAGGCAGGGCACAGGAGAGGGCATGAATCCCGAACAGATCAAGGCACTACTGGAAGCAGGCATCGACGGTGCCGAAGCCCGGGTGCAGGGGGACGGCGGCAAGTTCGACCTGCTGGTGATTGCGCCGGCCTTCGAAGGGCTGAGCCCGGTGAAGAAACAGCAGCTGGTTTACGGCTGTATCAATGCCCACATTGCCGACGGCAGCATCCATGCGGTGAACATCAAGGCGCTGACGCCCGGCGAGTGGGAGCAGGCCCAGCGGCGCGGGCTGCTGTAACGCGCTGCGCACCCCAAAGACCCCTCTCCTGACCAGGACATCTTCATGGACAAATTGATCATCACCGGCGGCAAGCGGCTCGACGGCGACATCCGTATTTCCGGTTCCAAGAACTCTTCGCTGCCGATCATCGCTGCCACGCTGCTGGCGGATGAGCCGGTGACGGTGGGTAATCTGCCGCACCTGCAGGACGTGACCACCCTGATCGAGCTGCTGGGCCGCATGGGTGTGCGCCTGGTGATCGACGACCGCATGAATGTCGAGGTGGACGCCTCGACCATCTCCGACTTCCAGGCGCCCTATGAGCTGGTCAAGACGATGCGTGCATCGATTCTGGTGCTCGGCCCGCTGGTGGCCCATTTCGGCAAGGCGATCGTGTCGCTGCCCGGTGGTTGTGCCATTGGCAGCCGCCCGGTGGACCTGCATTTGCGCGGCCTTGAAGCCATGGGCGCGAAGATCGAAGTCGCAAACGGCTATGTACACGCCTCGGTGGACGGCCGCCTGCGTGGTGCGCGCCTGGTGATGGACACCGTGACCGTGACCGGCACCGAGAACCTGCTGATGGCCGCGACGCTGGCCGACGGCATTACCGTGATCGAGAACGCCGCCCGCGAGCCCGAAGTGGTGGACCTGGCGGACTGCCTGACCAAGATGGGGGCGCGCATCCAGGGCGCCGGTACCGACACGATTACCATTGAAGGGGTCGAGCGTCTGCACGGCTGCCACCACAACGTGATCCCGGATCGCATCGAGACCGGCACCTTCCTGATTGCGGCAGCGGCCACAGGCGGACGTATCCGTGTGCGCGATACCGCGCCCAAGCTGCTGGATGCGGTGCTGCAGAAGCTGGTCGAGGCGGGGGCAAAGATCGAGGTGGGTGAGGACTGGATTACCCTGGACATGGAAGGGCGGCGGCCGAAGGCGGTGTCGTTGCGCACCGCGCCTTACCCGGCCATGCCCACCGACATGCAGGCGCAGTTTGCGGCCCTGAACACGGTGGCGGAAGGCACCGGCACCATTGTCGAGACGGTGTTTGAAAACCGCTTCATGCACGTGCAGGAAATGAACCGCATGGGGGCCGATATCCAGGTGGAGGGCAACACCGCGATTATTCGTGGCGTGCCGCAACTGACCGGCGCGCCGGTGATGGCTACGGACCTGCGGGCGTCGGCATCGCTGGTGATCGCGGCTCTGGTGGCCTCCGGCGATACCACCGTGGACCGCATCTACCATATTGATCGCGGCTACGAGTGCATTGAAGAAAAACTGCAGATGCTCGGTGCGACCATTCGCCGGGTGCCTGGTTGACGCATTGAGGAACGCATGGCAACTGATCGGCCACTGACCATCGCCCTGTCCAAGGGCCGCATCCTGAAAGACACGCTGCCGCTGCTGGCACAAGCGGGTATCCGGATGCTGGAAGACCCGGACAAGTCGCGCAAGCTGATCTTCGAGACCAGCCGCGATGACGTGCGTATCGTGATTCTGCGCGCTACCGATGTGCCGCCCTACGTACAGTACGGGGCTGCGGACATCGGCGTCGCGGGCAAGGACGTGCTGATGGAGCATGGCGCCGCGGGTATCTTCGAGCCGCTGGACCTGGAAATTGCCCGTTGCAAGCTGATGGTGGCGGCGCTGCGCGATGCGCCGCCAGTGAGCGGACGGCTGCGCGTGGCGACCAAGTTCGTCAATATTGCGCGGCAGTACTTCGCCAGCCAGGGGCGCCAGGCCGATGTGATCAAGCTTTACGGGGCGATGGAGCTGGCGCCCATTGTCGGGCTGGCGGATCGCATCGTGGATATCGTGGATACCGGCAACACCCTGCGTGCCAACGGCCTGGAGCCGACGGAAATGATCGCAGAAGTGTCCAGCCGCCTGATCGTCAACCAGGCCAGCATGAAGACCCGGCACGCCGACATCCAGGCGATCACCGATCAACTGGCCGCCGCGGTGGTGGCCCAGCGCGGGTAGACCGACATGAAGACCAACCGGCTGAATACCGCAGACGCAGATTTTGATGCCCGGCTGACCGCACTCACCGCCTGGAGTGAGGAGCGTGACGCCGAGGTGGGCCAGCGCGTGCGCGACATCATTGCCGACGTGCGTCAGCGGGGCGACGCGGCTGTGGTGGATTACACCCGCCGTTTCGATCAGCGCGAGGTCGCGGACATCAGTGAACTGGAGCTCACGCGTGAGCAGCTTGAGGCTGCCCTGGCGCGTATCCCTGCTGCGCAGCGCGAAGCGCTGGAAGCGGCGGCAGAACGGGTGCGTGATTATCACCAGCGCCAGCGCCAGGAATCCTGGGACTATGAGGATGCGGACGGCACCCTGCTGGGTCAGCAGATCACCGCCCTGGACCGTGCCGGCCTGTATGTGCCCGGCGGCAAGGCGGCCTATCCCAGCTCGGTGCTGATGAACGCCATTCCGGCGCGGGTCGCGGGCGTGGGTGAGATCATCATGGTCTCCCCCAGCCCGGGTGGGGTGCTCAACGATACGGTGCTGGCGGCCGCTGCGATTGCCGGCGTGGATCGGGTCTTCACCATTGGCGGTGCCCAGGCCGTGGCGGCACTGGCCTGGGGGACCGGGCGTATTCCCGCCGTGGACAAGATCGTCGGCCCCGGCAATATCTACGTGGCGGAAGCCAAGCGCCAGGTGTTCGGCAAGGTCGGTATCGACATGATTGCCGGGCCGTCCGAGATTCTGGTGATCTGCGATGGCCAGACTGATCCGGACTGGATCGCCATGGACCTGTTTTCCCAGGCCGAGCACGATGAAGAAGCGCAGGCGATTCTGGTGTCGCCGGATGCCGCCTTCCTGGATCGCGTGGCGGACAGCATGGAAGCGCTGGCGGTGACCCTGGAGCGCGAAACCATTATCCGGACCTCGATGGCCGCGCGCGGCGCCCTGATCCAGTGTCGTGATCTGGACGAAGCCGTGGACCTGGCGAATCGTATCGCTTCGGAGCACCTGGAATTGTCGGTGCAGGAGCCTCTGGCCATGGCCCGGCGCATCCGCCACGCTGGCGCGATCTTCCTGGGTCGGCACACGCCAGAGGCGCTGGGTGATTACTGCGCCGGGCCCAATCACGTGCTGCCGACATCGGCTACCGCACGCTTTTCGTCGCCGCTGGGTGTCTATGATTTCCAGAAGCGCAGTTCCCTGATCGGCTGCTCTGCGCAGGGCGCGGACCGGTTGTCGTATATCGCCGGGCCGCTCGCGCGCAGCGAAGGGCTGACGGCCCACGCCCGCAGCGCGGAAATGCGCCGCGCGAAGAAGGACTGATCCATGAGCCGCTACTGGAGCCGCTTCGTTCACGATCTGGAGCCCTACGTGCCCGGCGAGCAGCCGAAGATGGCGCGGCTGGTGAAGCTCAACACCAACGAGAACCCGTTCGGTCCCTCGCCCCGGGCCCTGGCCGCTATCGAGGCCGCCAACGGCGATGACCTGCGCTTGTACCCGGACCCGGACGCCTCGGCCCTGAAAGCAGCCATCGGCGAGTACTATGGCGTGCCGGTCGATCAGGTGTTTGTGGGTAACGGCTCGGATGAAGTGCTGGCGCACCTGTTCATGGGGTTCTTTCGCCAGGACAAGCCGATCCTGTTTCCGGATATCACCTACAGTTTCTACAAGGTGTATTGCGGCCTTTACGGTATCGAGTACCAGACGCAGCCACTGGATGACGATTTCAGCATCCATCTGGCCGCGTATCCGGCGGACAACGGCGGCATCATCTTTCCCAACCCGAATGCGCCCACGGGCCGCCCGCTGCCGCTGGCCGAGATTGAGGCGCTGTTGCAGCGCAACACCGACTCACTGGTGGTGGTGGATGAAGCCTATGTGGATTTTGGCGGCGAATCGGCCATTGCCCTGGTGGCGCGCTACCCGAATCTGCTGGTCACGCAGACTTTCTCCAAGTCGCGTTCGCTGGCGGGCCTGCGGATCGGTTTTGCCGTCGGCCAGGCGCCGCTGATCGATGGGCTCGAACGGATCAAGAACAGCTTCAACTCCTACCCACTGGACCGGCTGGCGATCGCCGCGGGTATTGCGGCGATGGAGGATGTGGCCTGGTTCAAACAATGCGTGGACGCCATTGTCGCCGAGCGTGACGCGCTGACGGCGGCGCTGACAGCGCGAGGATTCGAAGTGCTGCCCTCCGCGGCGAATTTCGTTTTCGCCCGCCATGCCGCGCATCAGGGCGAGACGCTGGCGGCGGGCCTGCGCGAGCAGGGCGTGATCGTGCGGCATTTCAAACGGCCGGAGCGCATTGCCGCCTTCCTGCGTATCACGGTGGGCACCCCGGAGCAGAACCGGGCCCTGCTGGACGCCCTGGACACGCTGCTTTGACGTGGCGCCGTCTTAACGGCGGCGCTCGCGTTCTTCCTGCACCTGCGGACGGGTCCCGATCACCACCTGCAACGTCATCGGCTCACGGTTTCTGATTACATTCAATTCAAGTCCGGTATCCGGCGCGGTGCCGGCAATGATGTTCATCGCTTCAAACCCGTCGCGTACCGCACGGCCATTGATGCCCGCCAGCACGTCCCCCGGGCGCAAGCCGCCCTGATGGGCCGGGCCATTGCGCACCACCTCGGACACCAGCCCGCCACGCGCTTCGTCCAGACCGAACGACGCGGCCAGATTGGGGGTGATGTCCTGCACCGTGACCCCCAGCCAGCCCCGAATCACGCGGCCATGTTCGATCAGGTCGGTCATCACCTTGCGCGCCGTGGACGCCGGGGAGGCAAAGCCCATCCCCTCCCAGCTGCCGCCGGCCGACAGGATCGCGGTGTTGATGCCGATCAGGTTGCCGCGCGTGTCTATCAGCGCGCCGCCGGAGTTACCCCGGTTGATCGCCGCATCGGTCTGGATAAAGTTCTCGAAGGTGGCGATGCCCAGATTGCGCCCGGTGGCGCTGACAATCCCCATGGAAACGGTTTGCCCGACGCCGAGCGGGTTGCCGATGGCCAGCACGACGTCGCCGACATTGGGCGCCTTGTCACCCAGGCGGATCACCGGCAGGTTGTCCAGCGGGATCTGCAGCAGGGCGAGGTCGGTTTCCGGGTCAATACCGACGATCCGGGCGGCGGCTTCACGGCCGTCATGCAGCGCCACCAGCACCTCGTCGGCATCGCGAATAACGTGATAACTGGTGAGCATGTAGCCTTCCGGCGACACGATCACCGCCGAGCCCAGGCTGGCCAGAATCCGCTCGCGGCGCGGTTCTTCCATGAAGCGCTGGAACAGCGGGTCGTCGGGGGTCTCGCCACGGGTGACCACCTGGGTGGTGTAGATGTTGGCGACCGCCGGGGCGGCGTGGTTCACCGCGTCGGCGTAGGAGGTGGCCAGCTGGGCGGTGCTGGTCACCGGGCGACCGCCGTTGGCGCCGGGGCCACTCTGGTGCCACCAGAGCACGGCCAGACCGACGATGACGCCGGTCAGCGCCGGTCCGGCCAGAAATCTGAGCAGCTTCATTGCAATGTCTTCCCGCGACTCGAGTACACTGGCGGGGAGTGTACCAGAGAGAGTGGTACCAGAGGACGCCGCCCGGAGAGGAACTGATGCTCAAACGTGACGACATGCTTCGCATTCTGGACGAGTTGCTGACGCCCGGGGCGTTCAGCGACTACTGCCCGAACGGCTTGCAGGTGGAAGGCCGCGAGCAGATTCGCCGCCTGGTGACCGGGGTCACGGCGTGCCAGGCCCTGCTCGATGCCGCCCTGATCGAGGAAGCCGATGCCGTACTGGTCCATCACGGTTACTTCTGGAAGGGCGAGGCGCCCGCCGTGCGCGGCATGAAGAAACAGCGCCTGCAGACCCTGCTGCGCCATGACCTGAACCTGTTCGCCTACCACCTGCCGCTGGATGCCCACCCTGAGTTGGGCAATAACGCCGTGCTGGCGCGCCGCCTGGGCGTTCAGGTGACCGGGCCGCTGCGCGATGATGGCATCGGCCTGGTGGGCCGCTTGCCAGAGCCCATGAGCGCGCTGGAGTTTGCCCAGCTGGTGGAGGACGTGACCGGGCGCGAGGCCCTGCACATCGGTGAGGCGGAGGACGAGATCGAGACCCTGGCCTGGTGCACCGGCGCCGCCCAGGGCTTTATCGAGCGCGCCCAGGCACTGGGCGTGGACGCCTACCTGAGCGGCGAGATATCAGAGCCGACGGTGCATTTTGCCCGGGAAACCGGCATCCACTACTTCGCCGCCGGCCACCATGCCACCGAGCGCTACGGCGTGCAGGCGGTGGGTGAGTGGCTGGAGGCGGAATACGGCATTGAGCACGTATTCATCGATATCGACAATCCCGTCTAGCGTTTTTCATCGGCGGTGGAGCAGCCCTGATCTTCACAGCCCTCGGCGTAGTCGCGCGGCGGCGCGACCACATCGTCCAGCTCCGGCTCGCGCGGGCGGGCAAAGTCATCCAGGGGTGAGAAGGGGCCTTCGGCCTTGATACGCAGGCCAAAGTCCTCGGCCAGCGTGCCCTGGGCTGCCGGGGCATAGTCCAGCGGCTGGGCCAGCGGCACCTTGTCGGTGCCCTGTTCACCCGGGTAACCAGGCAGGCTGTCCAGCGACTTGGCCATGGCCAGGCGTCGCCCCTGCTCGCTGCACAGGGTGCGGGCACCCTCTGACAGGTGCTCATGCACCGACCGGTAGGCGCCGGTGAGCTGATTGACCAGATCCGCCGTGCGCAGGAAATGGCTGTCGACCTCTTCCCGGTGCCGGGCCAGGGTGGCCAGGGCCTGATCGCGCTCCTGCTCCAGCTGCTTGCGCTGACGGCGAGCGGGCAACAGCAGGAAGGCCCCGGCGGCTCCGACCAGCAGGCCAGCCGCGAACGTCAACAGCACCGCAGACAGGTTTTCCATGATTCACTCCTCGCAGGACAACGGCGTCTATTGCAGCATAGCTGTTCTGCTGGCGCCAAGCAGTGAGGACGCGGAATTGTTAGAATTCGTGGCACACCTTCAGGGAGGTCCGTCATGGCCACAGGAAAGACCGAACGATTCATGCTGGAAGGCCCGGCTGGCCAGCTTGAAGCGGTTTTCGAGCAGGGTGACAGCAGCGACGGCGCACCGCGCTTCTGCGCACTGGTCTGCCACCCGCATCCGCTGTTTGGCGGCACCATGCAGAACAAGGTGGTGACCACCCTGAGCCGGGCCTGTCGGGACGCCGGGGGCGCTGTCCTGCGCTTCAATTTTCGCGGGGTGGGCAACAGTCAGGGCGCCTACAGCGACGGGCTGGGCGAAGCGGAGGACCTGCTGGCCGCTGAAGCCTGGCTGCGGCACCGCTGGCCGCAGTTGCCCCTGTGGCTGGCCGGCTTCTCGTTCGGCAGCTTTGTGGCCGCGCGCGGCGCCCGTATCCTGGCGGATAACGGCCGTGCCGCCCGGCATCTGTTTCTGGTGGCCCCCCCGGTGCACCACTACGATTTCGCCAGTATCGAGTACAGCGGCTGCCCGGTGACGGTGGTCATGAGTGAAGACGACGAGGTGGTGCCCGCGGATCAGGTGTTCGACTGGGTGGAGCGCACCCCGCTGGCGCCGGATCTGATCCGCTTCCCCGATGCCGGGCATTTTTTCCATGGTCGCCTGGTGCAACTGGCGGAAGTCGCCCGCAGCAGGCTGCCGGAAAGCTGATTGCCAGCCGGTGCCACCGGCGCTACATTGACCGCCCTGATCAGTACGAGTGATGCGCGCGCGACTTGCCGCGCCTTGGGGGCGGACGGGGCCATGACACCACTGGAACACTACCAACGAGATCTGGCGCGCCCGGAATTCTTCCGTGATGCCGCGCAGGCGCGGGCAGTGGAGCGGCTGGATGCCCTGTACCACCGTCTGGTTGAACGCCCGCGCAGCCGCGCGAAGCTGTTTCGCCGCCGACCCGCCCCGGAAAAGGGCCTGTACATGTGGGGCGGCGTCGGGCGTGGCAAGACCTACCTGATGGACGTTTTCTTCGAATCGCTGCCGTTCCCCGAGAAGCGGCGCATGCACTTCCACCGCTTCATGCAGCACGTGCACCATGAAATGCGTGCCCGTCAAGGACAAAAAAATCCACTGGTGGCCATCGCCCGTGATTTTGCCCGCAGCACCCGGGTGTTATGTTTCGACGAGTTCTTCGTCACCGACATCACCGACGCCATGATTCTGGCGACGCTGCTGGATACGCTGATCGCCGAGGGCGTGACGCTGGTGGCGACATCGAACATCGAACCTGACGGCCTGTATCGCGACGGCCTGCAACGCGCCCGGTTCCTGCCCGCCATTGCCCTGCTCAACGAGCACACCCATGTGCTGAACGTGGACGGCGGCACGGATTACCGCCTGCGCCTGCTGGAACAGGCGGAACTGTATCATTGCCCGCTGGGCGATGACGCAGAAGCCTTTTTGACCGAGCGCTTTGCGACACTGGAAACCGAGCACGCGAACCATCGCGAGCACGTCGACCTGGATGTCGAAGGGCGCAAGATCCGCGCCCGCAAGGTCAGCGATGATGTGGTCTGGTTCGACTTCCGCGCCCTGTGTGATGGCCCGCGCAGCCAGAATGATTACATCGAACTGGCGCGGGAGTTTCACACGGTATTGCTGGGCAATGTGGAACGTATGGGCGTGGCGTCGGATGACCGCGCGCGCCGTTTTATCAATCTGGTGGACGAGTTCTACGACCGGGGCGTGAAGCTGATCATCACGGCAGAAACCCCGATCAGCGAACTTTATGCAGGCGGACGACTGGACTTCGAGTTTGATCGCACCCGCAGCCGTTTGCTGGAAATGCAGTCACACGACTATCTGGCACGGGAACACAAGGCCTGAGGGCCTGGTGCAAGTGCCTCATCAGGAGAGCAAAGATGATACCCCGTACGCTGTTTTCGTCTGATCACGACACCTTCCGCGACACGGTACGCAAGTTTCTTGAGAACGAAGCTGCGCCGCACCATGAAGAATGGGAGAAAGTAGGCCAGGTGCCCAAGGAGCTGTGGCTCAAGGCGGGCGAGCAGGGCTTCCTGTGCCCCATGGTGTCAGAAGAATACGGCGGCCTGGGCGCCGACTTCCTGTACAGCGTGGTGGTGAGCGAAGAGATTTCCCGAGCGGGGCTGACCGGTATCGGCTGGGGCCTGCACACTGAAATCGTGGCGCCGTACATCGAGCATTACGGCAGCGAAGCCCAGAAGCAGAAGTATTTGCCGAAGATGGTATCCGGCGAAGTGATTGGCGCCATCGCCATGTCCGAACCGGCCGCCGGCTCTGACCTGCAGGGCATCAAGACCACGGCCGTCAAGGACGGCGACGACTACATCCTGAATGGTTCCAAAACCTTCATCACCAACGGCCAGAACGCCGACCTGGTGATTGTGGTGGCCAAGACCGACCCGACCAAGGGCGCCAAGGGCATCAGCCTGTTCCTGCTTGACGCGGGCACACCGGGCTTCGAGAAAGGCAAGAACCTGAAGAAAGTGGGCATGAAAGCCCAGGACACCTCCGAGCTGTTCTTCCAGGATGTACGCCTGCCGAAAGACGCCCTGCTGGGCCAGGAAGGCATGGGCTTTATCTACCTGATGCAGGAACTGCCGCAAGAGCGTCTGGGCATTGCCATCAACGGCCTGGCCATGGCAGAAAGCGCGTTCGAACACACGGTGCGTTACGTGAAAGAGCGCAAGGCGTTCGGCAAGAGCATTGCTGACTTCCAGAACACCCAGTTCAAGCTGGCCGAGCTGCACACCAAGCTGGAAGTGGGCCGCGCTTACGTAGACCGCTGTCTGGAACTGCACCTCAAGAAAGAGCTGGATATTCCCACTGCGGCGGCCTCCAAGTACTACATCACCGACCTGCAGTGCGAAGTGATCGACGAGTGCCTGCAGCTGCACGGTGGCTACGGCTACATGTGGGAATACCCTATTGCCCGTATGTTCGCCGACGCCCGCGTACAGCGTATCTACGGCGGCACCAACGAGATCATGAAAACCATCATCGCCAAGCAGATTCTGGCGGACTGATGTAGTGCTGGTTCCGGAACGAAAAAGGCGGCCAGACGGCCGCCTTTTTCATGCTATGGCGCCCATTTGCGCCCAATTTGCATACTTTATTGCGTTGTACGCAAACATTTCCGATTTTGGGGTGTGACACGCATCACGATATCTGCTTGAATCGGGGTGAATCGCCAAAGATAAAAAGGACGCCCCGTGAACCGGCTGGAACGCCTGTACCATATCCACGAGACCCTGCGTGACGCCCGCCATCCAGTGCCGCTTCGGCGTATGGTGGAGGCCATGGAAGTCACCGAAGGGGCCGCCAGGAAGGATATTCGCTACCTGCGCGACCACTTCCGGGCACCCATCGAATACAACCCGCAACTGAACGGCTATTACTACGACCCCGAGGCTGACGCCTTTGAGCTCCCGGGACTGTGGTTCACTGCTGCGGAGCTCCATGCCCTGCTGGTTTGCCAGCAGATGCTCGAAGGCTTGCAGTTCGACGCTATCGAAGACCTGATGAAGCCCCTGAAAGACCGCATCCGTGAACTGCTGAAAGCGGGCGGGCAGGGGGACATCGACATCAGCACCCGCGTGAAGGTCCAGCCAGTCCACTATCGGAGCGTCCACAGCGCCACATTCCAGGTGGTGGCGGATGCCTTGATGGCGGGGTGGCAACTGGGCTTCGAGTATCAGGCGCGCAGCAAGGCCGAACGCAAGACGCGCCAGGTGAGCCCCCAGCGGCTGCTGCATTACCGCGATAACTGGTACCTGCTGGGCTGGTGCCACCGGGCTGATGCCCTGCGGCTGTTCTCCCTGGACAAGATCGAGCACCCGGTGGCGCAGGAGAGGCCCGCCCGGCAGCTTTCAAACGAGGAACTGGAGCTGGATACCGAGGGCAGCTTCGGGATCTTTCTGGGTCCGGCTCGCGATTACGCTCACTTGCGCTTCAATGCCAGTGCGGCCCAGTGGGTGGCGGATGAGCACTGGCATCCGGACCAGCAGGGGGAGTGGCGGGGGGAGCACTACCA
>PNLU01000095.1 GCA_013823245.1 Alcanivorax sp. | reverse complement strand
CTCGAACTGGTCGGCTCGGAGCGTTTGCCGGTACGCATGCGTCTGTCGGCGCTGTCGCGCGTGACCGTCGAGGAGGATGACTGAGTGTCCGGCGAGCGCGGCTTTACCTTGCTTGAAGTCCTGGTGGCGCTGGGCATCCTGGTGTTCGCCATCACCACACTGATGCAAAGCATGGGCACGGCTGCCAGTAATACGCACATGCTCGATGAACGCACCCGGGCCTATATGCTGGCCAGCAACAAGCTGGTGGAGTTGCAGGTGTATCAGCAATGGCCGGAAACCGGCACCCAGGACGAACGTGTCGAGCGTGACGATCGTGAGTGGCTGATACGCACCCGTATCAGCGGTGGCCCTTACCCCGACACGCGCCGGGTGGATGTTGAGGTGGGGCCCGACCGGGCGCCCGGGCAGGAACGTCAGGTGCTTTACGTGCTGACCAGCCTGCTCGGTAAACCCGCCGCCGAAGTCGTCGAGGTCGAGGCGGAAGGGGATACGCCGTGAGTCGTCAGTCGGGCTTCACCCTGCTGGAAATCGTGATTGCCATCGGGATCTTCGCCTTCATGTATGTGGCCGCCCAACTGGCGTTCTCCACCGCGCTCGACAATCGTGACTTTCTCTCCACCCACGCCAGCACCCAGGAAGCCCGACAGCGGGCGCTGATCTTTCTGGCCCAGGATATCGAGCAACTGGTGGCCCGTCCTTCACGGGACGCCTTCGGTGACACCCAGCCAGCGGTACGTGGCACGACAGAATACATGGAGTTCACTCGCCTGGGCTGGGCCAACCCGTTCGACCTGCGCCAGCGTAGCCAGATGCAGCGGGTCGCCTACCTGATTGACGAGGATCAGCGTCTGATCCGGCGTCACTGGCCGGCGGTGGATCAGAACCAGGGCACCGAGCCGGTGGATACCGTGGTGCTGGAAGGGGTCGAGCGCATCAGTTTCCGCTTCCTGGACCAGGGGCCGCAGGGAGAGTGGGTGTGGCGCGACGAATGGCCGGATCTTGATCTGGCGCAGACGCCCGCCTTGTTCCAGCGTTTGCCGCGCAGTATCGATATGGAAATGGCGTTTACCGATGAAACGGAAATCCAGCGCTTTTTTCGCACTGTGATCAATCCCTGGAGTCAGCCATGAGTCCGGCGCGCCGACAGCGTGGCATGGCGCTGATTGTTGTGCTGATGATGGTCGCCCTGATGACCGTGATCGCCACCGAAGTGATGTTCCGCCAGGACCGCTTCCGCGCCCGCACCGAAAACCTGACCGACTGGGACCAGCGCTACCAGTATGCCATTGCGGCCGAAACGGTGGCGATTCAGGGTCTGATCGACGACCTGGAAGATGATCGCAACAACAATGCCCTGATTGATGATTGTGTGGATGAAAACTGGGCGGTGAATCTGCCGCCGACGCCATATGAGGATGCGGTGCTCAGTGCGACCGTTCAGGATCTGCAGGGGCGCTTCAACCTTAACTGGCTGGTGACCCAGCAGGGCACCGACTTTGTCCGCGACGAGGTCTGGCGCGAGCGGCTGGCAGCGCTGCTCGGCGACACCCTGACCGATCCCGGCAAGGCGCAGCGGCTGTCCCACGAGATGGCAGACTGGATCGACACCAACAATATCGTCGATGGGGTGGAAGGTGCCGAAGACCCGGATTATCGCTGGCGCCGCACCCCGAACGCCCCGGCGGCCCACGAGTCCGAGTTGCGGGCCCTGCGCAGCATGCGCGCTGAAGATATCCCGGGGCCCCTGTTCTGGAGCCTGTTTACGGCACTGCCTGTGGACACGCGACTGAACGTGAATACCGCGCCGCAACCCGTGCTGGATGCCATATTTGCTGATAATGTGGGCACCGCAGGACGTCAATTGATTGTCAATTTGCGCGAAGAGGGCGCCATCAGCTCGATTGATGAACTGATGGCTCAGGCGCCGTTCAGTGCCATGGAGGCCGAAGCCCGGCAGGCCCTGCAACAGCGACTGGATGTGCGCTCGAACTATTTTCAGGTGGTGGTCGATGTCCGGCGTAACGATCAGCGCAGCCGGTTGATGACCCGCATCCAGCGACTGGAGCAGGGCCCCACCCAGGTTTTCAGTCGCCAACTGGTGCCGGTACTGGGGCCGCTTGAGCCGCCGTGTAATGCTTTTTACAGTGAGGCCTTGTCCGAACAGGGTGATGACAGCAATGGATGAGCAACGACTTCTCTACCTGGCGCCCGGAGCGCTACGAGCCACCGAACCGGAAGCGGTTCAGGTGCGCTGGCGCACGCCGGCGGGCAGCGTCACCGGCCAGCTTGGTGACGCCCTGGCCGAGATGCGCGGCGACATTCACCTGATACTGTCCGCTGGCGACGTTCTGGTCACGCGTGTCAGCCTGAGTCGCCGCCAGGGCCGCCATATCCAGAAGGTGCTGCCTTACCTGCTGGAAGAATCGGTGCTGGGCCGGGCCGAAGAACTCTGGTTCGCCCATGGTCGCCCCAGCGCAGATCGCTATCCGGTGCTGGCCTGCGAGCGCGAAGGTCTGGAGCAATTGCTGGGCTGGTGCGCGGACGCCCCCCATGTACAGGTGGCAGGTGCCTGGGTCGACGCGGACCTGCTCCGGGATGAAGCGCCCTGTATGGCCACCCTCGACAGCGGCGACCTCCTGTGTCTGCCCGATGCAGGTCAGGCGCTGGTACTGCCCCAGGGGGAGGCGGCTCAACTGCCCGCGTTGCTGGGTCTGGAAGAAGACCTGTTCGAACGTATCGACACCCCCGACGCCCTGTTCGACCGGCTGCTGGAACGCTTCCCGCTGGTGGACAAGGTCAATCTTCTCCATGGCGCGCTGCGCCCGGTGCGCGAGGGGCAGGATGGCCCGGCCTGGCTGGTGCCCTGGGTGCCGGTGGCGAAACTGGCAGCTGGTGTGCTGGTGTGCATCTGGGTGCTGTTGATGGTCCAGACCTGGCAGTACGACCGGGCGGCTCAGCACACCGCGCAGGCGTCCGTCACGCTGTACCAGGAATTGTTTCCCGGCACCGGCCGGCCGCAGATGATCGTGCGGGAATTCGAGACCCAGCTGAACCGCCTGGGCGGCGGCGGCAGCGGTAGCGGCTTCCTGGCCCTGATGGGCCCCACGGGAGAAATCATTGGCGCCGCCTCCGGTCAGGGTGTGACGCCACGGCGACTCCATTATGACGAGCGGGAAAGCATCCTGATGCTGGACCTGAATGCTCAGGACTTCTCGGCGCTGGAAGCATTGCGTGAAGCACTCCAGTCAGCCGGATTGTCAGCAGAAATCGGCACCGCGCGGAGCGAAGCCAGCGGTGTCACAGCACGTATGCGGGTGGGACAAGGCTGATGCGCGAATCATTACAACAACAATGGCGGCAGTGGCGGGCTCAGGCGGTATCTCGGGCGGAGCCGGCACTGGTCTGGTACCGTGGCCTGGCGCGGCGCGAGCAACTGGCGGTGCTGGTGCTGGGGGTATTTCTCGGCTTGCTGCTGATCTACCAACTGATGTGGGCGCCGGTACTCAACAGCCGCGATCAGGCGATCAATAACTACCTCGCCCGGGAGCGTGTACACAGCTGGATTCAGGATAATGCGGAGGTGGTCCGTCAGGCCCGGGACCAGCGCAGTGATCGTCCGCAGACGTTTCAGGGTGACTGGATTTCTGTCATCAATGCCAGCGCTTCCCAAGCGGGCCTGACACTGCGCGGCTTTACGCCGGAAGGCAACAACGCTGCCCGTATCCAGCTGGAGCAACAGGAGTTCGCCCGGGTGATTGCCTGGCTGCAGATGCTGGAGCAGGAGCAGGGCATCAGGGCCTCAGCGGTGGAAATCTCCAGCAGCCAGACTCCCGGTACGGTGAACGTCAGAGCGACCCTGCGTCGGGGGGGCTGATGTCCCGTCTGGTCATCCTGCTGGCAGGCCTGTTGCCTGCCATGCTCTGCGCGGAACCCGCCCGCGACATGCGTATTCTCCAGTATACGGCGGCCGACCTCGGCGCCGCGCAGGGCGTCGCCTCGGCAGAGCTGTCGCTGCTGCGCTGGGACGGGGAGCAGGGCTTCGTGCCTGTACCGTTCCAGATTGATCCCATAGGGCAGGCCGACATGATCTGGTTCGCCGACTCAGGCCTGGACGCCGACGGCGACCCCACCCGCTTTACCGGCGCCGACCGGCTGCTGCTGCGGGCCAGCGACCCGGGCGAACGAGCCCCTGCGGACGCCGCGCTCTCCACCGGCACGCTGCTGGTGGAAATGGTGCTCAAGGATGGTGACGAGGCGCCGGGCTATCTGTATCTGGCCCAGGGCGATCCGCGCCGCCATCCCGGCCGTTACGTCGAACATGACATCAAGACCGGCGTGACGCGTACCGCCAGTTACCGCCTTGAAGTGGACCCCGACAACGAACTCAACTGGCGTTATCTCGGTTATCAGGGTTACGAAGGCGAAGGCTCGATCATCGACACCCTGAAAATGCGCATGAGCGGCGGCTTCATGAGCCGCCGGGCGCGCATGACGCTGGACAACACCAACCTGCGACCCCGTCTGGCCGGGCATCTCAACGGACCGCTGCGCTCGGTGATGCACCTGGAAACCCGTGTGGTGCTGGGGGGTATTCCGGTAATGCGCCTGCATGTGCAGGCACATCGCTATCCGGATCATTATGAAGCCCACAGTTACGCGCGCGTGCCGGGGCTGTATCGCACCACCTTGCGTGACCCTGAAGTGTCAGTGTCCATCGACGGGAACGCCCAGTACGGCGCGCTGGTGCGTACCGCCCGCGGCGGCGAGCTCAGCGGTCTGGTGGACGGCCGCATGGATGACGAGGAATGGGCGCTGGTGGAGCGTGGGCTGACCACCGATGAGAGCTGGATCCTGTTTGATTCCCAGCGGGGCTTCGCGCTGCTGGCTGATCTGGTCGTGCCGCCGGAACTGTCGGATATTCCGCTGGCGCTGGTGTATCAGGACGACGCACACCTGGAAATTAAACCGGAACAGTTTCCCGGGCAGTTGCCGAATCTGGGTTATGCGTTGCGTGGCTGGCCGCCGGAGCAGGAGTTGCGTTTCGCCGTCCGCCTGCTGTTCGATCGCTCGCTGGTCGACGGCATCAGCCCGGAAGCTTATGCGTCGGCCCGCACCCGCGTGCCGACGCTGCAGATCAACGATCGTCGCGAATCAGCGGCAACGCCACCTCGCCGTTGAAACGGGCCCGGCTCCACCAGAACGAAGGGTTGAAAGCGTACTGCCAGTTGAAGCCGTACACGATCAGACCGACCCGGTCGCCCGCCTGAAGCGGTGTGGCCACCGGCGCCAGCGACTGCTGGTAACGGCCTTTCTTCGGCAGTGGCGTAAGTTGCTCGCTGGCCACCCGGATTCGCCGCTGATTGGCGTGCTGCACCCCGACCCCGACAAACACCCGCGTGCTGCGCACGCTGGCAGTGCCGCCCAGCATCAGATTGATTTCCGGTGTGCCCAGCAACAATTCGTCATCGCGCTCCACCACATAAAGCGGAATGAATCGCGGGCGGCCCAGCCCGCCACTGGGCTTCAGGAAGCGCCGGTCGGCGTTGCCCCAAAGCCCGCGGAACAGGTCATAGCCGGTGTCGAACGGCACCATGAACCCCTCGAACAGGCCCGCAATCGGAATATGTACCTGCTCGCGACTGACCGGGAAGCGCTGGACGGATTCGGGGAAGTTCTCCGGCGTAATGCTGTCCTGGTAATCCAGGGCAATACACAGCGGCGGCACGTCACCTTCTTCACCCCGCAGTTTTTCATCCCACCAGGACAGGATCACGTCTTCCAGTCTTTGGGCTTCGCCGTTGCAGTGGACATGACGGTCGGTGTTGAACAGCGGCTTGCCTGACCAGCGCTGTACAGGCCAGGGCAGGATATGCCCGCCCTGAATGGCAAGCAGGCGCGCATCGCGGCCCGCGTCCAGGAAACACTCGCGATTATCCAGTGCCTGGTCCATGGTCATGAGTGAATCACGAAACCCCTGCACCAGCAGCACATCGGCCTGGGGCTCATGGCCATTGCCGCACCAGGTGGCCGGGCTGCGCGCATTCATGGCACGGCGGACATCATGGCTCAGCGTGCCGCTGAACATGCTGCGCCAGGGGCGGCTTAACGTCTGGGTGGAAAAACCGCTGGTGACCGGCGGCACCGTGGCCAGTGCGCCGCCCCAACTGGTGCGCACATGGCTGTTGGGCGCCATGGCATCCGCCAGGTCATGCCAGCCGGCAATCGGCACCAGTGCCTGCAGGCGTGGCTCGTGGAATGACGCCAGGATCTGGGCACCGGCGCCGTAACTTTCACCAATCATGCCAATGGCGGGGGCGCCATCCGGTAGCGTGCTGATGCCGGGCAGGTGGGCCAGGGACCAGTCGATGACCGACGAGACGTCCCGCACTTCCTTGTCGCGCGCCATCATGTGCACGCGATCATCACTGCCACCGAAGCCGCGCTGGTCATAGAACACAACCCAGTAGCCCGCGCGCCAGGCAGCGATCGCGGCCTGGCCGGTGATCATCGTCTTGCCATAAATCGAAAATGGGCGCTTGGCACGAAATCCACCGTAACCATGGGTGGCAATAATCAGGGGCGCAGAGTCGCCCGCAGCCAGTGCAGGCTGGTAGACTGTGGCGGCCAGCATCTGGCCATCGTGAGTGGGGATCTTCACCTGATACCGCGTTGCTTCGCGGCTGCCCGACACGGGTCCGGGTTCAGCAAGGGGGAGTTGCGTGGTCGCACAACCTGACAGGGTGGCGCTCAGGAAAAGACAACAAGCCAGCAGGGCCAATGCCTTACTTCGCATGGCGATGTTCCTCGCATTATTATTGTTATGGCGGGCCAATTATGCGGATTGAAGACAGCTTGCACCAGTGCAAAAAAGGCCTGGCGTGGATTGCCTATGCCTTAATCTGCGTCTGGCTGGCGCTGGCCCTGGTCTGGTGGCTGTTTGCTCGTCTCGATTACGGTTATCCGGCCTGGTACTCGGTGCTCGCGATTGATGAGCACATCGCCACCTATGCCCCCCATAATCTGGCCCGACCCGGTTTTGCGGCCCTTGATGCCGATGCCCACGCCGAGGCCTTCAGGGCGATTCGCAAGGCGGTGCATGATCACGGCAACGGGCTTGAGCAGATCACCTATCCCGGCCCCCATGGCCAGCCACTGCCGTTGCTGATCGAGACGGAAGTGGCGCATCTGCAGGATGTGGCCGTTTTGCTGTCCCGCGCCGGTATCGCCACGCTGGTGCTGGCGCTGCTCTGGTTGCCCACAGCCTGGTTCGTGCGCCGTATCGGCTTGCCGTCCTGGCGCGGCCGGGGGTTATCGGCCGCACTGCTGGCTGTGCCACTGGTGATGTGGCTGCTGATGGCCGGCCCCAAGGCGGTGTTCTATCAACTGCACATCTGGTTGTTCCCGCCGGAAAACCCCTGGTTTTTTTACTGGGAAGAATCCCTCATGAGCACCTTGATGAAGGCACCTTACCTGTTCGGTGGCATCGCCGTGGTGCTGGCCCTGGGCGCGGCCTTGCTGACACCTGTGTTCTATATCGCGGGCCGCAGGCTGATAGATCATCTTGCCGGGAGACAGGGCGGATGAAGCTTGAAGCCCTGACCCCAAGCCAGAGCGCCGAGGCCCCGGCAGCCAGTCGTTGGGCCGCCATGGGGCTGCCCGTGCCGCCGACCTGGCAGGTCTCGGCCCCGGAGGCCCCCGGTCTGGAAGCGATTCAGGCGGCGCTGGCACAACTGCCCGGCGACGACAGCCAGCGGTACTGGGTACTGCATCAGGGCCCGGCCACGCCGGGCTCGCAACGCCAGTCGCTGGTCAATCTGGACAGCGACGCCGCACTGGCTGCTGCCTTGCTGCAACGCTTCGAGCGCGCCGAGCCGGGTGCGGACGCGGCACTGATCCAGGCGCTGCCCCGGCGCGTGGCGGCGGGCGTTCTGTTCACCCGCCATCCGGTTCGTCAGGACCTGGAGCATGTGATTGTGGAAGGGGTGGTCGAGGGCGCACCCGCCGGGCAGGAAAGACTGATCCTGCATGGCCACGGCGGCATTGCCTTCAGCAGTGAGCCGGACAGCGCCCTGGCCGGCACGGTCGGAGCAGCGGCATTCAGCGCGTTGGCCGCCCGGTTGCGTCGGCACTTCGAGCGACCCCAGGCCTGCGAATGGGTCTTCGACGGCGAGCAGCTATGGATGGTGCAGACCTTGCCGGTCGGCTCCTTGCCCCGGCCGGAAGAAGCCTGGAGCCGCCGCGCGGGCCTGGGCATCTGGGAGCAGGCGGTGTCACCGCTGTGGTACACGTTGGCGGGCCGCTGGTTCAAGACCGGTTTCTGGCGCCCCCTGGGCGAACGGATGGGTTGGCAGGATCTGGGCAACATCGAACCCTATCGTCGGCAACACAGCCATCTGTACAGCAACGCACGCTTTTTCCTGCGCTTGCTGGAGGAGGGTGGGGACCAGCATCTTCTGCAAGGGATACCCCCCGCGTGGCGGCCGCAGGTCAGACAACCCTGGCGAGCGCGGCACTGGCGCCGGGACGGCCTGCGGCCCTGGGCAACCGGGTTGTCACTGGCTCGGCTGGAGCGCGAACTGGCGTACTGTGCCACGCATCCGCCGACGGCCGGGGACTTTGACGGTCATTGGCGCCACCTGATGCGTCTGGATCGGGCCGGCGAACAGCTGGCCGGGATCGAGGGATGGCTCACCTGTTGTACGCGTGACCCGTCGCACCTGGCGGCGCACAGCACCCCGGAGATCTTGCTGGCCACGCTGCTGCCCGCGCCGCACCGCGCCGCGCTGGTGCAGTGGGGGCAGGGCAGCGACACCTTGCGTGGTACAACAGTTGGCACCGGGGCAGACCCGGTGCTGCCGCGTTTTGCCGACGGCCCGGCGGAACTGGCGCTTCTGGATGCTGTGCCTGGCGAGCGCCGGGCACGTCTGGCGCAACTGCCGCACGCAAGCCGCGAACCGATTCATCGGATAGTGTACTGGCGCGCCCGGGCAGCCGCCTTGCGCGAGGCCCTGGGTAGCCAACTCAGGCAACTGTTGGCCGAGATGGCCCGGGTACTGGTGGCACGCCAACAACTGCGCCGTGCCGAGGATATTCATTTCGTCTATTTCGACGAGCTCTGGTCCTTGTGGCAGGGAGATCAGACGTCGACGCGGCGATTGACGCCGGAGAAACTCGGCGAGCGCAAGCTGCGCTACATGACTTCTGCGTGCCAGGGCGCGCCGGACTGGATCATTGATCAGGTGGCCTACGGCGTTCGTCTGGACCAGCGCGGGCGCCCGGCACTCAATGGCACGGCCTGTGTCGCCATCCAGGCCAGCGGCCCGGTGCGCCTGCTGCATTCAGCCTGGAGCCTGTCCACCGTCAATGCCGGTGATGTCGTGGTCCTGGATCAGTGTGAACCGGGATGGCTGCCCTGGTTGTCACTGGCCGGTGCGCTGGTGCTGGCCAGTCATGATCCGCTGCACCCGGCCGCGCTGCTGGCACGCGCGCTGGAGATTCCCTGCGTGACGGGCGTGGATGATGCGATGCATTGCCTGGTGGACGGCACCCGGGTGCGGGTCAACGCCCCGGCGGGCAGTATCCTGCCCGAGGGGGATGGCGCGGTGCTGGCAGGCTGACAGGCGCGTATCAGCTGTTATAGCCCAGCAGATGCGGGATGGTGCGCTCGATTTCCCTGACGGTATGCCCGGTACGCCGGGCATAGTCCTCGACCTGGTCGCGGCCAATCTTCCCGGTGCCGAAATAACGCGCCTCCGGATGCGAGAAATACCAGCCGGATACCGATGAAGCCGGGTACATGGCGTAGCTCTCGGTCAGCGAGATACCGATACGCTGATCCGGCTCAAGCAGTTGCCACATCAGGGTCTTTTCCGTGTGGTCCGGGCAGGCCGGATAGCCCGGCGCCGGGCGAATGCCGCGATAACGTTCGCGGATCAGGTCATCATTGCTGAAGTTCTCGTCCGCGGCATAGCCCCAGAATTCCCGTCGCACCCGCTCGTGCATCCGCTCGGCGAAGGCCTCGGCCAGACGATCCGCCAGCGCCTTGAGCATGATGCTGCTGTAGTCGTCGTGATCAGCCTCGAACCGCGCCAGGTGTTCCTCGATGCCAATGCCAGCGGTCACGGCAAAGGCGCCGAGGTAATCCTGCACGCCGCTGCCGGTGGGCGCGATGTAGTCACTCAGGCACAGGTTCGGTTTGCCTTGCTTGCGCTCGACGTCGGTCTGCTGGCGCAGGTGGTGCAACATCATCAGGGTGTCATCACCCGAGGTGTTGTACAGGCGAATGTCATCACCTTCGCTGGAGGCGGGATAAAAACCTATTACAGCACGGCAGGTTAGCCACTTCTCTTCAACTATTTTCTCAAGCATGGCGCGAGCGTCACGGTAGAGCCGCGACGCCTCTACGCCCACGATCTCATCCTCGAGGATATTCGGGAAGCGGCCCGCCAGTTCCCAGGAGCGGAAGAAGGGCGTCCAGTCGATGCGCCGCACCAGTTCTTCCAGCGGGTAGTCCTCGAACACCCGGTGTCCCAGGAAGGAGGGCACCGGTGGCGTGTACTGCGCCCAATCCCAGGTAAAGGCGTTCTCGCGCGCTGCGGACAGCGGCGCCAGATTGCGGTCCTCCTGCTGGCTGGCCCGACGCTCACGCAGCTGCTGGTACTCCGCCCGGATATCGGCGGCATAGGTGTCACGCTGTGACTCACTGAGCAGGCTGCTGGCCACGCCCACCGCGCGGGAGGCATCGTTCACATGAATCACTGGCCCATGGTACTGGGGCTCGATCTTCACGGCGGTGTGGATACGGCTGGTGGTGGCACCGCCGATCATCAGCGGAATCTCGAACCCGAGTCGCTCCATCTCGCTGGCCACATTGACCATTTCATCCAGGGACGGCGTGATCAGCCCCGACAGGCCAATGATGTCCACTTTCTCCTGCCGCGCCACTTCGAGGATCTTCTCGCAGGGCACCATCACGCCCATGTCGATGACCTCGTAGCCGTTACATTGCAATACGACGCCGACAATGTTCTTGCCGATATCGTGGACGTCGCCTTTCACCGTGGCCATGAGAATCCGGCCATTGCTTTCATCCTGGGTGCCGAGCTCCTCGCGTTCCTTCTCCATGAAGGGCAGCAGGTAGGCCACGGCCTTTTTCATGACGCGGGCCGACTTCACCACCTGGGGCAGGAACATCTTGCCCTCACCGAACAGGTCGCCGACCACATTCATGCCCGCCATCAACGGACCTTCGATCACGTGCAGCGGCCGTGTCGCCTGCTGGCGGGCCAGCTCCGTGTCTTCTTCCACGTAATCGGCAATGCCCTTGACCAGCGCATGCTCCAGGCGCTTTTCCACCGGCCATTCACGCCAGCTCAGGTCTTCCTGGCGGCTGCTGCCGGCGCCAGTGCCACGGTATTTCTCGGCAATTTCCAGCAGTCGGTCGGTACCGTCGTCACGGCGATTGAGCACCACATCCTCGACGGCTTCTTTCAATTCCGCCGGGATATCCTCGTAGATACCCAGCTGACCGGCATTGACGATGCCCATGTCCATGCCCGCGCGGATCGCGTGATACAGGAACACCGCATGGATCGCCTCGCGCACCGGTTCGTTGCCCCGGAACGAGAAGGACACGTTGGAGACACCGCCGGAGATCAGCGCGTGGGGCAGGGTACGCTTGATGTCCCGTACCGCCTC
>PNLU01000094.1 GCA_013823245.1 Alcanivorax sp. | reverse complement strand
TACGTTCGGCAAAGGTGACGGTGGCACCACGGCCGCCGGTGTCGAACACGGCCACATTGCGCAGGAACTGGCGGATGTCCGCGCGGATCGCTTCGTCGTCGCCATCATGACGCTGGTGCGCGGCCAGCCAGGCGGCCAGGTAGGTGTAGCGGCCGTTACCCGAGGTGCGCGGGTTGGGGAACACAATGCGCACGTCCTCGCGCACCAGATCGTCCCAGCTCTGGATATTCTTCGGGTTGCCCTTGCGCACCAGGAAGGCGGTGGTGCTGTAGAACGGCGAGGCGTTGTTCGGGAAGCGCTCCTGCCAGTCATCGGCGACAAAGCCGCGCTGGCGCAGGGCATCAATGTCGGTGACCTGGTTGAAGGTCACCAGGTCAGCGCGCAGCCCCTGCATGATGGCCTGAGCCTGGCGCGAGGTGCCGCCATGGGACTGGTTGATGGTGACGCGTTCGCCGGTCTCCTCCAGCCAGTGTTGCTGGAACTTCGGATTGATGGCGGCGAACAGCTCCCGGGCAATGTCATAGGACACGTTCAGCAGCGTTTGCTGTGCCTGGGCGGTGCCGCTGAAGACCAGAGCCAGCAGGCCGGCAGCGGCGAATGCGAAACGACGTTGGTTGAACACGATCATGTCTCCTGCCCGTTCAAAGGGATGCGATGGCCGCACACCATAGCAAGGGCGTTAAATGCCCGGAAATACTGAAATGGCCCTTCTATATTCCGTATGGCTATAAGGAGCGGGCCGGGATCAGGCCAGCACCTCGTCGCTGACCGGGTCGGTGCCCAGCAGCGAATTGGCGTAGGCCCGGGCAATGGTCACGGTCACGAACTGACCGATCAGGCCGGGATCATCGCAGGTAAAGTTCACGATCCGGTTGTTCTCGGTGCGACCTTTCAGTTGGCCCGGGTCCTTTTTGGAGAAGCCATCCACCAGGATGCGCTGGCGGCTGCCTACCATACGGCGGCTGATGTCCTGCGCCTGCTGGCTGATGCGTTGTTGCAGAATGGCCAGACGCTGCTTCTTGACCTCCATGGGCACGTCGTCCGGAAGATCGGCGGCCGGGGTGCCCGGGCGGGCGCTGTAGATAAAACTGAAACTGCTGTCGAAACCGACCTCGTGAATCAGTTTCATGGTGGCTTCAAAATCGGCGTCGGTTTCACCCGGGAAGCCGATGATGAAATCCGAGGACAGCGAGATATCCGGGCGGATCTTGCGTAACCGACGGATTTTGGACTTGTACTCCAGCGCCGTGTGGTTGCGCTTCATCATCGCCAGGATACGATCCGAGCCGGACTGCACCGGCAGATGCAGGTGGCTGACCAGTTCCGGTACCTCGGCGTAGACATCAATCAGCGCATCCGAGAACTCCACCGGGTGGCTGGTGGTGTAGCGAATCCGGTCAATGCCGTCGATATCCCGGATCAGCAGGATCAGATCCGCCAGGTCCAGTGTCTCGCCGCGGCTGCCCTGGCCCTGGTAGGCGTTCACGTTCTGGCCCAGCAGATTGACCTCGCGCACACCCTGTTCCGCCAGATGGCGGATTTCGGCCAGCACCGGCGCCACCGGGCGGCTGACTTCCTCGCCCCGGGTGTAGGGCACCACGCAGAAGGTGCAGTACTTGGAGCAGCCTTCCATGATCGAGACAAAGGCCGAGGGGCCGTCCACGCTGGGCTCCGGCAGGCGGTCGAACTTCTCGATTTCCGGGAAGGTCACATCGATGGCCAGGCGGCGGCTCTGGCTGGCCTGGGTGATCAGGGCGGGCAGCCGATGCAGGGTCTGTGGCCCGAAAATCACATCCACGTAGGACGCGCGCTCGCGAATCGCCTCACCCTCCTGGCTGGCCACGCAGCCGCCGACCCCGATGATCAGGTTCGGGTTGGCGTCTTTCAGGCGCTTCCAGCGGCCCAACTGGTGGAACACCTTGTCCTGGGCCTTCTCGCGGATCGAGCAGGTATTGAGCAGCAGCACGTCCGCCTCGCTGGCGTCGTCCGTGGGCGTCAGGCCATGGCTCTGCTCCAGCAGGTCCAGCATGCGCGAGGAATCGTACTCGTTCATCTGGCACCCATGGGTCTGGATGTACAGTTTGCGCGAAGGTGTTGAGGACATGGCGTCGGGCTACGCAGGTTGCTCGAAAAGGCGGCGATTATACCTTTTAGTGGCCCGGGCTGCGACAATATGCCCCATTGGCCCCGGGGCCCGGTAGCGCTATGGTAGCGCCGTCCTGACAGGAGACAGACGTAATGAAGAAGCTTGTGCTGATGGCCGTGGCCGTCCTGCTGGTGCTGGCGGTGGTCGTGGCCTGGGAAACGACCCGCGAAGCCCCGCGTGAGCCGCTGCCGGTGAACACCCGGATGGGCGGCGAGTTCACCATGGTGGATCAGAACGGCGAGACCTTCAGCAGCGACCAGCTGGCGGGTCAGGTGGTGTTGATGTTCTTCGGCTTTACCCATTGCCCGGATATCTGCCCGGCGACCATGGCGCGCATGGCGCAGCTGTACAAGCAGCTGGAAGCCAGCGGGCAGGCGGAAGATGTGCAGGTGGTGTTCGTGACCTTCGACCCCGAACGCGACACGCCGGAGCACCTGCAGCAGTATCTGGCCTGGTTCCATGAGGACTTTATCGGCCTGACCGGCTCCGAGGAGCAGGTGGCCGAAATCGCCCGCCAGTACAGCGTGGTGTATATGCCGGTGGGCGAGGACAGCCAGGGCGGCACCGAATTTGCCCATAGCGACTTTGTTTATCTGATTGACCGCGAGGGCCGGGTGCGCAAGCTGTACCCGGTGGACGCCGATCTGGAGGAAATCAAAGATGACCTGCGTACGCTTCTTTAATCGGCGCGGCGTGCTGCTGGCGCTGCTGGCCCTGCCACTGCTGGCGCCAGTGGCCCCGGCGCTGGCCGGCGAGATCGACGAGCCCGAGCTGTTGATCGACAACATGTGGGTGCGGGCCGTACCGCCGGTGAGCAGCACCACCGCCGGGTATTTCACGGTGACCAACACCAGCGATGAAACAGTGACCCTGCTCGGTTTCAGCACCGACATCGCTGGTGCTGGCGAACTGCACACCATGGCGGCACAGGAAGACGGCACCCGCCGCATGCAGCGCCTGCGTAATGTGCCGATCCCTGCGGGCGAAACGGTGGAGTTCGCGCCGGGCGGTCATCATCTGATGCTGTTCCGCCTGGTGCGGCCATTGGAAGAGGGCGAACAGGTTGAGCTGTGCCTGGAATTCGATGCCACCGCGCCCTATTGCCTGCCCTTCGAAGTGCGTCGCTGACAGCAAAGGTCCGACCGGGGTAGATTCGTGGTGCACTGACAACCGCGAGTCTGCCCATGTCTGTTTCGTCCCCTTTAGCTCCGTTGAATGCCATCCGTTCTGGCATATGGCTTGTCTGGCTGCTGGTTTCTTCCCAGAGCTTGTACGCCGCCTGCCCCGTGGTCGAAACGGTCCGCCCCCTGCCGCCCCCGGCGGAGAAAGAACTGCTGGTGGCCAGCCAGAACCTTTGGAATTTCATGGCGCCCGGGCAGGGCGGGCGTCAGCGCCCTGATCCGGCACAGCATGAAGCCCGGCTGGACGCGCTGGCGGACTATGTGATCCAGGTGCTGTCAGCCCCCCACGTGCTGGCGGTGCAGGAAGTGGAAACGCTGGCGTTGCTGGAGGCACTGGCTGAGCGCATTGAGGCGGCGGGCGGACCGCAATACCGCGTTTGGCTGGAGGAGGGGCATGACCCGTCCGGTATCGATGTGGGTGTCATGGTGCGTGCGCCGGTGGACGGGGTGACGGTGCAGCAGGTCTTCAAGGGAGAACGGAACCTGGGCCACTGGCTATTCCACCGTCCACCGCTGCATGTGCGAGTGGAGGCCCCGTTTCCGCTCGAGCTGCTGATCGTGCATAACCGCAGCGGGCACGGGCTGGACGATGCCCGCCGCAGCAGCCAGGTTCAGGCACGGCGTCTGGCCCAGGCCAGGGCATTGCGCGGCTGGGCGCTGGCGCGGATCAGCGAAGGCGTACCGCTGATGCTGATCGGCGATTTCAATACGGCGCCCGACCCGGACGGCTCCGGCACCCGCCACTACCACGAACCCTTCGACTATCTGGATCGCCCGCCGCTGCGCAGCCACTGGTCCCGCGTGGCAGAAGAAGACCGCTTTACCTACATCTTCCGCTGCCAGCGCCAGGCCATTGACCATGCATTTCTGTCACCGCGCCTGTACAGCCGGATGAGCAATGCGGCCGTGACACGCGGCAACGCCGGGCGTTTTCGCACGCTGTATGACCATGGCGGCACACGGGTGGTGTCGGATCACGATGGTATTGGTGTTTATCTGAAGAAGTGAAAACAGTGGGAGAAGTTAAGAATCGGCCCCGCGAGACGAGCTGCTTGCAGGTAACAGCGAGGACCAGGGAGATGTCCCGCGGGGCCGAAAGGGTGGGCATTCTACCTGTATGCGAAGTGCTGTACAGAAGATTTTCTGCCCTGGGCACAGTCCGCCATAGCAGACTGTGCCGGAATTCTGTGTTGCTTTCGTGACACGTGGTGCTCGACAAACGAAGCGGCCACCCGAAGGTGGCCGCCGGTCTCAGCTTAGAAGCTGAACTCGTAGCTGACCATGAAGGTCAGGTTGTCGTTGAGTTCGGTATTCGCATCCTTCTTGTCCACGACTTGCGAAGCGGTGAACACCAGGCCAGGCAGCGCTTCGTAGCTCAGATCAATGTGGGTGTATTGGAGATCACTGTCGTCAGTGTCGTAGTACCCTACTGCAATACCGAATTGCTCATAGCCATAGCTCAGAGCGTAGTAGTTGTCTTTGTTTCTGACGGCGCGGTCACCCCAGCCGTAATCGCCAACACCAAAGAAGGCATCCAGGCCGAAACCCATAAAGCCCAGGGAAAGGTAGGCTTCCTGGAAGATGCCGCCCTCATCTGCACCCGGATCGTCGGTATACCAGTAAGAGATATAGCCCACGTCGTAGGACAGGTCGCCAACCTCACCGGCATAGCCTGCGAACAGGTCATACTCGATGTCGCCTTCGGCTTCAGATGAAGTCCAGAAGCCAGCGTACAGGCCTGACTCATGCTCGTAATCCAGGCCACCGAATACTACGCCGCTGGTGGTCAGGGACTGACCACGCCACAAGTACTGGCTGGCAATACCCAGGTTTGCACTGACTTCGGCAGTGGCCGTGGTCGGCACGACAGATGCTGCGCCTGCGACGGCGACGGCGAGCAGGGATTTCTTCATGGCAGATACGTATTTGCTTTTCATCCGATACAACCCTCTTGGTCCGTTTTCTGTTCGTAGCTGAAAGTGCCGACGGCGTGCCGTTGACAGCTGCGATGGATAAAGCACAGACCGTGCCAGCCTTGAAAGACTTTTTAAAACAGTGACTTGTTTGAACTGGAGGGGATGAGGGCCAGGGAGGTGCGCCCTTCAATGGTGCGTTGCGCTATTGTGGTGCAAAAAGAAGGAATCATGATGGCGCCGTGACCGTTTCACGGCGCCGGGAAGCGTCTGGCGATCAGGGGCAGGACCAGTCTACGCGCCGGGCGTCGTCCACCGGGCCGCCGTCGGCGGTGGTCACGCCGATACCACAAACATTGCTATCCAGCATGAAATGCACCTGATAGTGCTCGCCCGGGCGAGGCGTGAAACGCAAGGCCTCGCGGCAGCGGAAGTCGGTGGTGCCCCGTGTGCGCTTGCCATGGCGCACGCCCAATGTCAGTGCATCACCAGTGGGCACGCTCACGGTCACGGCATCGTCCTTGCCAAGGGATTGATTGATTTCATGGAACACGCCAGCTTCAAACGGTACCGCCGCCAGCGCCCGGCGAGTGTCACGCAGCTTGCCCTGGCCATCGCACACGGCGGGCTGGCCGGTCACGTTATTGCTGGTAAAAGTGACCTCGGCGGTGTCCGAGCCGTAGGGGGCTTGATAATGGCTGCAGGCAGCCAGCAGGCACAGGCTGGCAAGGGCGGCGAAACGATGCATGGTGGTCACTCCGAAGGCGTCATGGAATGCAGCAGAGTCTAGGCCGATTCGCTAGCGCGCGCCATGCTCGGCGGGCTCAGCAAACCATTCCTCTATAGCCTGTCGGGTCAGCTCGGCACGCTGATGCGGCAAGGGAATCCAGTTCTGCCAGTTGTCCGCGGCGGCCAGCAAAAAATCGAACAGCGGCAAATGCTGGCGCAGTACCCGGTGGTGACGATGCGTGATCATCGGATTGAAATAGCCGAAAAAATCCAGCATCTGCTTCGGGTTCTTGCGCACCCACAGCCACGAACCCATTTCCAGTGTGAAGGGCAGGAAGGTGTTGTCGGGGTGACTCTCCAGTGATTCATCATAGAGAAAATCCCACAGGTCACCGTGGGTGGTGTAGTTCACGGACTGCGGCTCGATGATGTAGGGGTGATGGTAAGGGTAGGTGCGCCCGAGCAGACGTTTCAGGGTCAGGACTTCAGCAATGTGGGCGATGGGGCGATGGCTGCGTGCATAGCAGCACCACAGTCGATCGCGCCGACCGAAGCCGCTGTGGCAATCAAGGCTTAATGAGAAGGGCGCGCCCAGCAGTCGATCCCGCACCACGCGGATCAGCGCCTGGGCCTCGGGTTCCATCGGTGCGCCGCGCTTGCCCCGGTACCAGGGCAGGTGACGACTGATCCGGTGCCCGCCGACCAGAAAAGGCACCTTGCCCATGGCATCAATCGGCGCATTGCGCATCAGGTCCACACCGTTGGGGTTGCAGCGCGTGCGGTGCCAGATGCCACCGGGGTTGATCATCGGCATGAACACCACGCGCACGCGCTCCAGTCGCTGGCGGAATGCAGCGTCCCAGTGCAGGCGCTGGATCATGGCGTGCAGCCACGACAGCTGTACCTGGCTGCCGATGCGCTCGACACCATGCACGCCACCAAAAAAGCCGATCACGGGGGCTCCGGTGGCGCGGCTGCCGAGTTCGATCACATGCACCGGCAGTGTCTGCCCCTGCACATCCAGATTCAGGGCGATGTCGTGCCGAAGCCAGCGGGCACCGTCATGCAGCAGCCGCTCCAGTTGGAGGGCTTCCGGCAAATGTCGTTGCAGTGCATAAAGCCGTTCTTCCATGGCGAAGACCGCAGGCGGGAAAGGTGGCTATTTTGCGGCAGTGAGATGACGCCGGCATGACAACGCCAGCAATCCATGGCTTCACGGATCAGTGATCAAAATGTCACCGCAACGTCATGCGCACTGCCTAGTGTTGCCGGTGACGCATAGCAGAGCGAGCTTCCCGGTGATCAGGTTGCTGCCGCAACGTCCACCCCTGAGCCAGGCCGACCCGGAAGGTCTGGTGACACGTTTCCGCACCGGCGACCTGTTGCTGTTCGCCGGGCGCGGCCTCCCCAGCGATACCATTCGCCTGTTTACCCGCAGTCACTGGAGTCATGTGGGCATGGTGGTCTGTTTGCCGGACTACGATGAACCACTGCTGCTGGAAGCGACAGCGGACGGGGATGCGCCGGATATTCGCACCGGTGCGCCGATGCCGGGGGTGGCGCTGGTGCCGGTGCGGCACAAGATCGACGGATACGGCGGGGATGTTGCCTGGCGGGCGCGCCAGGGTGCACCGCTGAGCCCGGCCCGCGAGCGTATGGTGGCGCGCATGGTGCGGCATTTCAGTCACCGCCCCTACAAGAATTTCATGCAGGCGCTGATGCGCGATCTGGTCACGGGGTTCCAGTTACGGCCGGATCTGTCGGGGGTGTTCTGCAGCGAACTGGTGGCAGAGGTGTATCGGCGCCTGGGGTGGTTGCCGCGCCGTGACCGCAGCAGCGGCTATGTGCCCGGGCATTTTGGCTCGCGGCGTCTGCAATTGCTTGATGGGCAGATGGCGCCGCCAGTGCTGCTCAAGTCAGCATCTGAAGCGCTTACAGCCAGCGGCGTGTCCGTGTGCGAAATGCCTCCCAGTCGGCCCCGAAGCGGCGCGCATGGAACGCTTCCTCTGCTGCAATGACATGGCGGTCCATCACATACAGCACGGGCAGCAAGGCCGCGAGCATGCCGACACTCTGCAGACTGAGGGCGCAGGCCAGGTGCAACAACGCGAAGCTCAGGTAGATCGGGTTGCGGCTCAGCCGAAACGGCCCGCCGGTAATCAGGTGGCTGGCCGCTCGATGGGGCATGACGGTGGTGCGATGACGCAGGAACAGCAGCAGGGTCCACAGCAGCAACCCCAGCGCCGGGATCAGCAGCGCAGTGGCCAGCCATGACCAGGGGGCGATATCCGGCAGCCGCCAGCCAAACACCTGATCCAGCGAGTAGCCGATCAGCAGACCGCCCAGGTGCAGCAGCGGCGGGGGTGTCATCACATGGGGATGATCGTTGGCAGGCATGTCGTTGAGTCCGGTGTCCAGCGTGGCGCATCACGATAGCGGAAATGGTCATCGAAAGGCAGTGTGTTGTATCTGCCGGATGATCCGGGTTATGTTTAGGACATCTCCCGCCATTGTGGGGGTGATCGCGATCAGCAGTACCTTTACCAATCCGCCGAAACAGGGTTTGCACCGGCGGTAAGGGGGTCGCGTCACTTCTGCAGCCGCCTGCCGTCACCCACTTCATCACAGGGTCTCATGGGGGACACACATGGAAGAGCGCGCGGTTGCAGTCCAGTCAGTTCATTCAGTCCGCAGCAGCACTCAGTTGGAAAAAGTCTACGTCCTTGATACCAACGTCCTGATTCACGATCCCAATTCTTTGATGAGCTTTGAAGAGCATCGGGTGGTTATCCCGATGACGGTGCTGGAGGAGCTGGACAAGCTCAAGTCCGGGAAGTCGCATATTGCCGCAGATTGCCGTGCAGCCATCCGGCTGATCGACAGTGTGCTGGGCGCGGCGACGCCGGACGAAGTCGACGCCGGGGTGCCGATTCCGCGTGGTGGCGAAGTCCGGCTCGGCGCCCTGTCGGTGCTGATGCCGCGCCCGCGTGGTGAGGAGGCGGGTTGCCTGCCGGAGCATCTGAACGACAACCGCATTATCAATGATATTGCTGCGATGAAGGCGCGTGATCCGGGCCGCCGTTATGTGCTGGTGACCAAGGACATCAACATGCGTCTGAAGGCGCGTGCCTGCGGTATCGAATCCGAGGACTATCACACCGACCAGATGGTGTCTGACATTCGTCAGCTGACGCGCGGTTACTTCGACCTGAGCGGGTCTTTCTGGGACCGCATTCCCCAGGTGGAAACCGAGCAGCAGGGGGCGGAAACGTTGCACCATATTTCCCATGGCCTGCTGGTCAGTGAAGTGCTGGGTGAAGAAATCTATCCCAACCAGTTCATTATCGACGAGCAGGGGTTTGTCGGCCGCGTCCTCAAGGTCGAGCAGGGCGTGGTGACCCTGCGGCACATGCCGCGCGAGCAGTTGCTGGACCAGCAGGCGTGGGGTTTGCAGCCGATCAATATCCATCAGGCCATTGCCCTGAATCTGCTGCTGGACCCGGATGTGCATCTGGTCACGCTGACCGGGGCCGCCGGGTCCGGCAAGACCATTCTGGCCCTGGCGGCGGCCATCGAGATGACCATCGAGCATCGCCGCTACAACAAGATCATCGCCACCCGCTCCACCCCGCCGCTGGCGGAGGAGCATGGTTTTCTGCCGGGCACGGAAGAAGAGAAGATGGACCCCTGGCTGGGGGCCATCAACGACAACATCGAGGCGTTGCACCTCAACGACGAGAACCCCAATGGCAGCATCAACTATGTGAAGGAGCGCGCCAACATCCAGTTCAAGGCGCTCAACTACATTCGCGGGCGCAGCTTCCAGAAGTCCCTGATCCTGATTGATGAAAGCCAGAACCTGACCCCGCACCAGATGAAGGCCATCGTCACCCGGGCCGGGGAGGGCAGCAAGGTGATCTGCCTGGGCAACCTGTCACAGATCGACACCCCCTACCTCAGCCCCACCAGCTCCGGGCTGACCTACATGACCGAGCGCTTCAAGGGCTTTGCCTACGGCGGCTCGGTGCAGCTCAACGGGGTCCCGCGCTCGATCCTGGCGGAATACGCTGAATCCCATCTTTGAGGCCCATCTTTGAGGTCGATTGACTGAGGCAGATCGGCGCCGCTGTGGTGATCCACAGTGGCGCCGCCATGCCACCGCTTGACGCTTCCCGCATTTGCCGTTCTAATTACGGACTGACGCGTCCGTCCGAATGGTGAAGATTTGAATACCATGCCTCCCTCCGCGACCGAAGGGGCCAGCCCCCGTCGTTCCCGAAAACCTGCCGAACAGCGCCGCGCCGAGATTCTGGCGGCGGCGGCGCCAGTGTTTGCCGAGCACGGCTACCGGGCCACCGATGTCCAGTTGATCGCCGACCGGGCCGGGGTCGGCAAGGGCACCATCTACCGTTTCTTTGCCACCAAGGAGGCCCTGTTTCTGGCCACCATGGCCGATCTGGTGGAGCGCCTGTCGAATGAGGTGGATGCCCGAACGACAGGCATAGACGACCCCTGGGAGGTGGCTTGCCTGTCGATCCGCAGCTATTTCGCGTTCTTCGAGCGGCACCCTGAGGCCGTGGAGCTGTTCGTGCATGAGCGTGCCGAGTTCCGGGATCGCTGCACGCCGGTCTACTTCGCCCATTCCGAAACCCGCCGCCAGCGCTGGGTGGACCTGAACCGGGCGCTGGGGCTGGGTGACCAGGGCTGGCCGACGCCGGAGCAGGCGGTGGATCTGTTCGGTGACCTGATGTTCGGCGCCATCTTTGTGAATGCTCTGGCACCCCGGCGCCCGTCGCTGGCTGAGCGCGCTGAAGAAATGATTCGTTTGCTGGCCCGTCTGCTGCGTCGTGACAACGTGCCGACAGCCTGACCCTGATTGGTTTCAAGAGGACTGCACCATGCCAAAATTTGCTTGCTCACGCGGAATGCTGCCGCTGGCGGCATTCGCCGCTCTGATGTTGTCGGCCTGCGGTAGCCCGGACAACGGCCAGGGCGGCCAGCCGCCACCGCCCACGGTGATGGTGGTGGAAGCGGAAAAGTCCACTGTGGAGGTCGAGCGGGAATACGCTGGCCGTGCACGCGGCGCGCGCGAGGTGCAGGTACGTGCCCGGGTGGAAGGCATTCTGGAGCGGCGCCGTTATACCGAAGGCCAGGCTGTGGAGGCCGGTGACGTCCTGTTCGAGATCGATCCCCAGCCCTTCGAGATCGCTCTGAAGCGTGCGCAGGCGGAGCGCCAGGATGCCCGTGCGGCACTCAACCAGGCCGAGCGGGAGTGGCGCCGGATCAACCGCTTGTTCGAGCAGAACGCGGTCAGCGAGCGTGAGCGTGACCAGTCCCTGTCCCAGCGTGAACTGGCGCAGGCCCGGCTCGCTCTGACCGAAGCGTCGGTGGCGGATGCCGAACGCAATCTGGGCTATGCCGAAGTGAAGGCGCCTCTGGCCGGCGTGACGGGGCTGGAATTGTTGCCGGAGGGCAGCCTGGTGTCACCGGGTGAACTGCTGACGACGGTGACCGAGCAGGACCCCGTCCACGTTCGCTTTGCCCTGCCTGAACGCGATGCCGCCCTGCAACGCGAGGGCAATGGCGAGCGCTCGCGCAAGGCCGTGCTGATGCTGCCGGGCGGCGGCGAATACGACCGGCCCGGCGAAGTGAATTTCACTGACAGCACCATAGATGCGCGCACCGGCAGCGTCATGGCGCGTGCGGTCTTCCCCAACCCTGATGCCGTGGT
>PNLU01000093.1 GCA_013823245.1 Alcanivorax sp. | reverse complement strand
CGGCACTACGTCCATGATGCGCAGACCGCTGCTGCCGGTGATCGCGCCGACTAACGTGGCGTCCTCGTAGAACCGGGTCCAGCGGCTGTTGTGGGTTTGCCGATCAAAATCACAGGTCGGGAACTGATAGTCAGAAAAATCCTGACGGGCGGACTGCACATGATTGCTGCCGCGTTTGCGATGGAACAGATCGGCCCACAGGTCGCTGTTGCCGTCTGCACAGGTGCCGGTATACACCAGCAACGGTCGACCGGCGGCCAGCATCGCGGCGCGCGAGACATTCAACCAGGACGCCGGATCGGACACGGGGGCGTCGTCGTTGCAGGCCGCGCCATGATCCGCAGGCCGGTAGATCAGATCACCGAGCACCTGTTCGAACACTTCCGCCGCTCGCTGGAAAGAAATCTCCACGTCGTCCAGCGGTTCACTGAGGTTGGCTTCCAGATCGATAATCACCACTTCGTCGGGATGCGCGTCGGGCCACTCGCGCAGGCCCCGCAACTCACTTTCCAGAGAGCGCTCGTAGGTGCAGCCGAAATGCTGCACGTTGCCGTGGCAGACCACGGGTTCAAAGAACAGGTCCGCGGGGTCAACGCCGCCCACCAGGCTGCCGAACAGGCCGCCGACAAGATTGCCGACCAGACCCTCAACCAGGCCACCCAGGCCGTTATCAAACAGACTGCCGTCGATGCCCGGCAATCGTGGCATCCAGTGCACATCAAGTTCGAGCCCGCGCACGCCCATGCGCAACTGATCCACCACGCCGTAGAACTGATTGGCATCAAAACCGGACAATGTCGGCGGCATGTTTTCCGTCGTGGCATTGAAGGAATTGTGCGTCGCCAGCACTTGCGTATGCACCCAGGGCAACGTCAAACCGAGCCGGTTTTGCAAACCGATCGCCTGGCCTGCCCAGCTTCGCTCGAACGCGGCGATCGCACGTTCGTTAATATGCTCACCGCCAATCAGGCTGCAGAATTCATTCACCAGCACGTCGCCACTCTGTGTCGATAACTGACGGCAGGTGGAGGCCGCGCCCTGAATCACCGTGTCCACGGTCTTGCACAACGGCAAGGGGCCGGTGTCCGGCAAGGCGTCGTGGCAGGTTTCGGTGAGAGTGTTCAGCGTGCCTGCGGTCAGGCCGCAGAGCAGGCCGCCCGGCAGCAGACCGCAGTTGGCCTGCAACGTCGTCTGGGCGTCGTCCAGCACCTGACACAGCGGTTCAAGCTCGGCGCGTTCGTAGCCGCGACACACGTCTGCCAGCAACGGTCCTTCTGATGCGCCGCCGTCACCGGGCAGAATGCCCTGCGGATCGAGCAGGCCACAGAACTCGGTCGGCAAGCCTGCCTCTTCGCACAGCCCGACCAGTCCGGCCTGGATAAAATCGAGTTGCTGGCCGAGACGCGTCAGAATGCAGGCGCTGTCCGCCGGGTCGTCGTAACAGGCCAGCAGCCACGGCGGTATGTTCTGCGTGGACAGCGGGCTGACATCAAACAGCGGGTGGTACGCCTGCAATCGCAACAGCGGGGCTGTCAGTGGGCCCAGCGACACATACTCTTCATAGTTGGTGAACGGCAGCAGGAAGCCCGAGCCGCCCGCCGGGTCCAGATAACTGAATTCCTCTTCCGGAATGATGTAGCCGAACGATTGCTGGGTCAGACCGAGCAGCATCATGTCTGCACCGGGTTCTGCCAGCGCGCGAATGGTCTGGCCAAACGAGTTGGTGGCTTCGCCCGGTAACGTCACGATCTCCAGCCCGGTTTGCGAGCCGCCCAGCGTTACCCGCGAAACCACGGTGGACGCGGTGGGCGTGATCTGCGGCAGGAAGCTGATCTGCTCTCCCAGAAACGGGATATCCGCCAGCGGTAGCATCAGGAAATCGTAATAGCGGTTGAACGCGCCCAGAGCACCGACACTGACAAACAATGGATTGGTGACCGGCAGTGTGGCTTCGCGGTGGCGCACCGACAGCGTCGGCGCCAGCTCGCGCATGGGCGCATCCAGCGCGCGCTGTGCCATCTGCTCGCCACGGGAGCGCACGCGCTCATAGGTATCGTTGCCCGTGGCACTGCCTGCGGTGGACGCATCCGCAATCGGGCCATTGAAATAGAGCGCCACACCGCCGAAGGTTTTTTCCAGGCGTTCCACTGCGCCGAGAATATAATCCGCGTGGGGCACACGGGGGGATTCTCCGGCACCGATACCCACCGGGTGGGCGTTGTATTGCAGCAGGCTGGCACGCACCACACCCTCTTCCGGACCGACCGCACAGCGCGCTTGCAGCAACGTCATGGTCGGGTCCGCCTCGGCATCGGGGTCGACCCGTGGGCGCCGGTAATTGTTGAGCTCGGGTACGGCGATCTGTCCCACTTCCAGGCGCGCGGGACAACGGTTGCGTTGCGCTTTTTTCACCGCACTGACGGCGGCCGGGTAAAGCACGGTGTCGATCCAGTCCTGGGGTACGCCACCCCACAGACCTTGCAGATCAGCCCCGGCATGGGAGTGCGTTTGTCCGAACAGGATATTGTCCGGTGCAATGCCGGTGGCCGACGCCACCTGTTGTTTCAGGCGATTGGTGATGACATTGCCGGCGCCGATGGCGTCCATGACCAGGAACACGATCTCCTGGTCCGTGCCATCCTCCTGCCGCTCGGACAGCAACATGGCTCGTATCCAGGTGTGCTCTTCTTCGCCGCGCGCATTGATATGCACGCGGGCTGCCGCCGCCTCGGTGAGCAACTGGCCAACGCGGCCAAAAGGCTCGGGGAAATTCTGTGTGACATCAAAACCGAAGCCGCCCAGGTTGAACTGCTGAAAATGACGACTGCCCAGCGCGCGCGGTTCATCAATACCGTCGATATGTTGCTGCGCCGGAGTGATGGGAATGCTGGCCGCGCCTGCGCACAGCCGCTGGTCATCGCAGGCCGGTATCGGCAACACCTCGACATGCGTGGTGGCCACCCGCGATACGCCCCGCACATCGGTCACCGTCAGACGGAAGGTCAGCACCACCGGCGCCGTCACGTCTGGTGCCAGAAAATGCGCCTGCGCCTGGTCGGCATCCTGCAACGTGATGGTCGGGCCCGCGATCTGCTGCCAGGCAAAGGTGAGCGGGGTGTCATCCGCTGCACGGCTGGCGCTGCCATCCAGCAGCACCGTTTCACCGCTGTTGGCCAACTGATCCGGCCCGGCATCGGCCTGCGGCGCGGCAGGCGTTTCCGGCAGGGTGCAATCAGGCTGGCGAGCCCCGGCGCCACGGGCCGCCATGGAGGCGCCCAGTCGCGCGCAGGCGTCGGCGGCATCCGGCAAACGGTCGCGACCGCTTTCCTGAAGACGCGCCGACAGATACGTCGCTGCCGCGCCTTGCTCGAACTGCGCGGCAAAGGCGGCAGGCGGCAGGCGAAAATCAATCGAGAAACCCCGCGCTTCAGCGTGGGCCTGATCACTCACGATAATGGATTCTGCTCCGGCGACGGCATGCGCCTGAAGAAAGGTGGCGACATTGATGGCACAGCGATCGGAGGGGGCAGCGTCTCCGGGACAGGTCAGGTCAGCCACAAAGGTGTGTTCGGGCAGGCAGGCGGAGTGCCCGAGTACCACGGCACCCAGGCGCCACTGGAGCGTTTCCCCCGGCGCGCAGCGGTAGCCGCCCGCTGGCTGGGCCGTGGTGCGTCGTCCCGTGGCGTCACCGGCGCGGTAACTGAGGTTGACCACCGGCGTGTTGACAAAAACGCCGGTCAGCCCTTCCTCTCGCGGGGTACCCGGTGCCCCCGCCGTGTTGCTGGAACCACCGCAACCGGCCAGCAGCGCAGCAGCCAGCGCGCCCACGAGCAGGCGCCGGATCACGGACCCGGAATCCACCATCACAGCTCTCCCGATATGTTTGAATTCTTATGGCTGCGAACATAGCGACAGAGGAAAAGCCGTGACAATCAGGCGGCGCCTGAGCCGGGCGTGCGGGCGCGGGCCCGGGTACACAGGGTTACAGAAACGCCTCCCGCAATGGGCCTTCTCGACTCAACCGGACGATTGACGCGACGGCTCGCTGGCGCGTGGGCGACCTGCGGCAGGGACCTGAAATTTCATAGGGTTAGCACGATAGTGCCATGGAAGAGGCGCCGCGCCTCACAATGGGACGCGGCGCACAGTCTTGACGAAAGCGTGTCACGTTCTTGCAGTGCAGCAACAATCCCACACCGCCAGTAACATCGTTGTAATTTGTTTTCCAGGCTCTCTCAACAGGCTGTCAGCAGGCTGATTTCAGCGTGTTGCGATGGGCGGAGCTCACCAGCGCATGCTCGGACAGGAAGTTACGCCCCACCAGCATCGGGTAGGTCATGCTGCTGCGATCCGCGAGGGTGAACTCCACATCGGCAAGCCGATCACCCACGCACAGTGGCAGGCTGACCACATAGCGTGGCTCGCTGCCCGAGGCCTGGCGCACGCGGGTCTCCTCAACCAGCGGACGCTCGATCTCGTGCTCGCGGCTGTCGCCGTCCACAAAGGTGAAGCGGACATAACGCTGGTCATCACGCTCAATGATTTCCACGTCCTGTGCATTCAGCGAACTGCGCTGCGCCCCCGTATCGAGTCTGGCGGGGACCGGATCCGGTATATCACCCAGGCGCACCTGCTCGATGTGGCCGTAGATCGCTTTGCCGCGAATATCACTTTCCGGTACTTCGGCCTGAACAGCCGGTGCGGCCGACAGGGCGAGACCCAGGGCGACCCCCAGGACCATGGCGCGGGACTGACGCGTCATCGTGAATCCTCCTTTCACTCAAGATACTGATTTAAGTCACTTTTCCTGAGGTCAGGTTCCGTTTACCCTGCAAGCAAATGTAAAACGGAGGCCGCGATGTCGGCGCACCCCCTGCGAATCCTGCTGGCCGTGGCGCTGGCCGCCCTGGCCTGGCAGCTGCCGGACGTGCGTGCGCATCAGGCCGGGCTGGCGCTGTTCACGCTGATCGCCATATTGTGGCTCACCGAAGCCTTGCCGCTGACGGTGACCGCGCTGCTGGTCCCCGTGATGGCTGCCGCCCTGGGACTCGCCACCCTCCCCGATGCGCTGCGCGGTTTTGCCCATCCGATCATCTTCCTGTTCCTGGGCGGCTTTGCGCTGGCGGCGGCGCTCAGCCATCACGGCATGGATCGCTGGCTGGCCGCCCACTTGCTGCGGCTGGCCCGGGGCCGGCCCTTGCCCGCCGCATTGCTGCTCAGTGGCATCACCGCACTGTTGTCGATGTGGATCAGCAATACCGCCACCGCCGCCATGATGTTGCCCATTGCGCTCGGCCTGCTTACACCTCTGAACGGCCAGTTCCCGCGCTTCCGGCTGTTCCTGCTGCTGGGGCTGGCGTGGGGCGCCAATATCGGCGGCATTGCCACCCTGATTGGCAGCCCGCCAAACGCCATCGCGGCCGCAGCACTGGGTTGGCAGTTCACGGACTGGCTGCGGGTCGGCCTGCCTGCCTTTGCCCTGCTGTTTCCGCTGGCGCTGGTGGTGCTCTACGGCGCGGCGCGACCGGAATCCGATGTGCCGCGCCTGGATCTGGGTCCGGTGCCGCCCTTTCCCCGCTCCCGACCTGCGCTGATGGCCCTCGCGGTATTCCTGCTGACGGTATTGCTGTGGGTGCTGGGCAAACCCCTGTCGGAATGGACCGGTATCAATGACATCGACGCCTGGGTAGCGCTGCTGGCCATCGTCCTGCTCGGCGTCACCGGCGCGCTGGACTGGCGCACCATTGAAGCCCGCAGTAACTGGGGGGTGCTGTTGCTGTTCGGCGGCGGCATTACCCTGGGCAGCCTGATGGACAGCTCCGGCACCAGCCTGATGATGGCTTCGGCCCTTGAGCATATCCTGCCCGGCGGCGGTGGCTGGTGGCAGACCTGGTTGTTCTATCTGCTGATCGCCCTGTTTGTGGTGATGCTCACCGAACTGGTCAGCAACACGGCCAGCACCGCCCTGCTGGTGCCAGTGCTGAGCGCCGTGGCCCTGACGCTGGGCGCCAGCGACACCAGCGTGGTGGTGCTGATCGCCATCTGCGCTTCGTGTGCCTTCATGCTGCCGGTGGCCACACCCCCGAACGCGCTGGTCTATGGCACCGGCGACGTGCCGCAGCAGGCAATGATCCGGGCCGGGCTGCGGCTGAATCTGCTCTGTGCGCTGCTGCTCGGCACGCTGGCCGGTACGCTGGTACCACTACTAATAGCTTCTTCCTAACCTTCTGGTACTTTCGCGACCCGGTTCACGGCGGGGCGCCCCGCAACCCACGCATACTTCCTGACGGGGGAGGACACCGGGAAGGGTGTCCACACGCCATAAAAACATCGCCCGTCATGTGCGGACACATGAGCGAGGCGGGAGCCATTTCATGTTTGACGATATCCAGCGCTGGCTGGCGCCGCTGAGTGATCACGCATCCCTGGCGCATGCCACCCTGCCGACGGAAATCCTCGGATCACTGGCCGGTATCGGCTTCGCCCTGGTGGTGATGCTGACGCTGGCCGCCGCACGTCTGGGGCACCGCGCACTGTCAGTCTTGCTGGTCAGTCAGGTCATGATTCCTGCCATGGCGCTGTGCCTGATTGCCGTGACGGCCAGCCACAGTCTGGAGCAGATGCACCAGGTGGGTGACGAACTGAGCCTGCTGCTGACCGCCCTGCGCTGAAGCGCGCACGATACCGGACCGATGACCGGTCAGTAACGCCCCTGCAGGAACTGCCAGCGCTGCGGATCAGTGCCCACCACCAGAAAATGGGGGTTGAGCAGGTCCGGCTTGTGATACCGCAACGGCAGGAAATCCGGCCCCAGCACTTCGCCGCCAGCCGCCCGGACCACCGCATGCGCGGCCGCCGTATCCCACTCAGCGGTCGGCGCCAGGCGCGGATACACATCCGCGCGCCCCTCGGCGATACGACACAGTTTCAGTGAGGAGCCCATGCTGACGCGCTCCACATCACCAAACACCCGGGCGATTTCGGCTTCCAGCGCATCCACCTGCTCCGCGCCGTGGCGGCGGCTGGCCACCAGCGTCACTGGCGACTGTGGCGAACGGGTATGAATGGAGCGTCGTTCATGCCCCGGCCGTTGATGCCAGGCCCCCTGGCCGGGAACACCGAGCCAGGTCTCTGCGGTCACCGGCGCGTGCACCACGCCCATTACCGGTTTGCCCGCATCGATCAGGGCGATATTGACGGTGAACTCATCGTTGCGGCGGATGAACTCACGCGTGCCGTCCAGCGGGTCCACCAGCCAGAAACGGCTCCAGGCCCGGCGTGCCTCCCAATCCAGATGGGCGGACTCTTCCGACAGCAGCGGAATCTCCGGCGTCAGGGTCGCCAGGCCCTCGGCAATCACCCGATGCGCCGCCAGATCGGCCGCCGTCACCGGCGAGTCGTCGGCCTTGTGCGTCACCTCCAGGTCAGCGCGCTGATACACCTGCATGATCGCGCGCCCGGCCTCTTCGGCCAGTGCTACCGCGCGCTCCAGCCATGGCGCCATCATGAGGCGCGCCGCCGGGCCATGATGTCTCGCACCATATATAGTGCCGCGATCACCCGCGCCTCGGTCACGTCATCACGCTCCAGCAAGGCATCCAGCTCAGACAGTCGCCAGGTCAGCACCTGCAACGGCTCGGGTTCATCCCCGGGCAGGCTGGAGGGATACAGGTCCTCGGCCAGCACCACATTGATGCGATGCCCCATGTATCCCGGCGACAGCGTCATGCGCTTGAGCAAGCTGATGCGCCGGGCACCGTAACCGGCCTCTTCCTGCAATTCCCGATGCGCGGCATCGTGCCAGTCCTCACCGTCGTCCAACGCCCCCTTGGGCAGGGTGATCTGGTACTCCTCCATGCCGGCGCCGTATTCACGGATCAGGACCACGGTATCGTCGTCGAGCATCGGCACCATCATCACGGCGGCAATCGGCGGGGTGCGCAGGCGTTCATAGGTACGCTGTTCGCCATTGCTGAAACGCAGGGTCATCTCTTCGATACCGAACAGGCGGCTCCGGGCCACCAGGCGGGTTTCGAGAATCTCCGGTTTCTGTTGCATACTGTTGTCTCCCTTTTCGCTTCCGCCCTGTGGTACGGCTGACCTTCACACATGATCAACTGGCACGATATCGACACCGTACTTCTGGACATGGACGGCACCCTGCTGGACCTCGCCTTCGACAATTTTTTCTGGCAAGTCTATGTGCCCCGACAGTATGCCTTGCAAAAGCAGCTGACTGACAGCGAAGCCAACACCCTGTTGAAGGAATGGATCGAGCGTCATCAGGGCACTCTGAACTGGTACTGCCTGGATTTCTGGTCTGATGAACTGGGGCTGGATATCGCGGGCCTCAAGCGCCGGGTGGCCGAGCGCATCGGCTATCGCCCGGGCGCCGAGCAGTTTCTGCAAAGCCTGCGCGACAGCGGTCGGCGCGTGATCATGGTCACCAATGCGCACCCGGATGCGCTATCCCTGAAAGTGGAACGCACCGGCATCGATCGCTACTTCGATGCGCTGGTGTCCAGCCACAGCTACCGCGCGGCCAAGGAAGAGCAGGCATTCTGGGAAACCCTGCAGAAACAGCATCCGTTCGCCGCACCCCGCACGTTGCTGGTCGACGATTCCCTGCCGGTGCTGGCCTCCGGCCAACGCTACGGGCTGGGTCATCTGTGGAGCATCCTGCATCCGGATTCCAGCACCCCGGCGCGCGCCCATACTGACCCGTTCCCGGCCATCGACGACTTCGCCCGGGTGCTGCCCGGATGAGCGAGGGCGTGCGTATCGACAAGTGGTTGTGGGCCGCACGTTTCTTCAAGACCCGCTCCCTGGCGCAACAGGCGGTGGAGGGCGGCAAGGTGCATCTGGGGGGCCAGCGCATCAAGGCCAGCCGACCGGTCAGGCCCGGCCAGATGTTGCAGGTCCGGGTCGGCCATGATGAGCGCGAGATCGAAGTCACCGCGCTGGCCGCCAAACGTGGCAGCGCCCGGGACGCTGCCTTGCTTTACCGGGAAACCGACGCCAGTATTGCCGCCCGCGAAGAGGCCGCCGCCCGGCGCCGTGCCGAACGCAGCGCCGAGGTGGCGCCGGATCACCGGCCCAGCAAGAAGGAACGCCGCGACCTGCGCCGTTTCCGCGATCAGGATCTGTAGGAGATCGTTTCATGACCCAGCGCGATGTACGCCAGCGCTTTCTGTTTACCGACAGTGATATCCGCGGAGAGATCGTACGCCTGGACGCCAGCATGGCGCAGGCCCTGGCCGCCCGGAACTACCCGGCCCTGATTCAGGAATTGCTTGGCGAAGCCCTGGCGGCGGTCACCCTGCTGGCAGGCACCCTCAAGTTCGAAGGACGCCTGAGCCTGCAGGCCCAGGGCAATGGCCCGGTGAGCCTGCTGCTGGCCGAGTGCACCCATGACCATCAGGTGCGCGCCCTGGCGCGGGCGGATCTGCCCGCCACCGAGCTGGCCGCGCCCTTGCCCGCGCTGCTGGGCGAAGGCGTGATGGTGGTAACCATCCGCCCGGAGCAGGGGCGACAATACCAGGGGCTGGTGCCGATGGAGGCCGACACCCTGGCGGGCTGTCTGGAAGGCTACTTCATGCAGTCGGAGCAGTTGCCAACGCGGTTGTGGCTGGCCGCCGGCAATGGCCACGCCGCCGGGCTGCTGCTTCAGGCCCTGCCCGCCCGCACCGCCGATGCCGAGAGCAATCAGCGCACCTGGGAGCATGTCACCACGCTGGCCGACACCCTGACCATCGAGGAGCTGCTGGACCTGCCGGTGGAGACCGTGCTGCATCGCCTGTTTCATGAAACACCCCCGATGGTGCAGCCCGCCGAGGCGGTCCGCTTCGGCTGCACCTGCTCGCGGGAGAAGGTACGCCAGACGCTACTCTCGCTGGGCCGCGAGGAGCTGGCCAGCCTGCTGGCCGAGCGCGGCGAGGCGCGGGTCAACTGTGACTTCTGCGGCAACGAAGAACTCTTCGACGCGGTCGATCTGGCGCAACTGGTGCATCAGGCCGACGCGCCGGCCAGCGATACCCCCTGAACCTCCCGGCCCGGCCGGAGCCCGCGCGGCACCTATGACGGCGACAGGCCGACCCTATGGGTGCCGCATGGCACCCCCCGGGCTTTTCTGTCATAATCGCGCGCCTGTCGGTGGTCCCGCCAACCGGGCCCCGACACCGTCACCCGCGATGCGAACATGAATGCCCGGGCCCCTCCCTGATGCCCGGTCGTTCCGTTTACGGCCAGGAGTCGGGACCCTAAGCCCAGGACCATATAGCCAGGAAAAGCCATGACCCAAGCTACCGTTTACCAAGACCTGAGCCCCGCGCAGCTCGTCGAGCTGGCGATCCAGCGCAATGAAGGCCGCCTGGCCGCCAATGGCGCTCTTGTCTGTGAAACCGGCCACCGTACTGGCCGCTCTCCGATGGACCGTTTCATCGTTGATGAGCCCAGCACCAGCGCCAAGATCCACTGGGGTCCGGTTAACCGCCCCTTCGACGCCGACAAGTTCGATGCGTTGTGGGCCCGCGTCGCTGCCTTTGTTGCCGAGCAGGACCAGTTCGTATCCCACCTGCACGTGGGCGCGGCCGCCGAGCACTATATTCCGGTCAAGGTCACGGCCCAGACCGCCTGGCACAACCTGTTTGCCAACACCCTGTTCATCCGTCCGGAGCAGTACAACACCGGCAACAAGGGTGAGTGGGAAATCCTGCACGCCGCCAACTTCGAGTGCGACCCGGCTCGCGACGGCACCAACTCCGAAGGCTGCGTGATCTTCCAGTTCGCCCAGCGCCGCGTGCTGATTGCCGGCATGCGCTATGCCGGTGAAATGAAGAAAGCCATGTTCGCCGTGCAGAACTTCCTGCTGCCGGAAAAAGACGTACTGCCGATGCACTGCTCCGCTAACGTGGGTGAGAACGGCGACGTCGCCCTGTTCTTCGGCCTGTCCGGCACCGGCAAGACCACCCTGTCCGCCGACCCGGATCGCTACCTGATCGGTGACGACGAGCACGGCTGGGGCAAGGGTGTGGTGTTCAATATCGAAGGCGGCTGTTACGCCAAGTGCATCGACCTGTCGCAGAAAAACGAACCGGTGATCTGGGACGCCATCAAGTTTGGTGCCGTGCTGGAAAACGTGGTGATGGATGCCGACAGCCGCGTTCCGGATTACAAGGACGTGTCGCTGACCCAGAACACTCGCGCCGCCTACCCGCTGGAAAACGTGGAAAAGCGCGTTATCGAAAATCAGGCAGGCGAGCCGAAGCACATTATCTTCCTGACCTGCGATCTGACCGGCGTGCTGCCTCCGGTATCGAAGCTGTCCCGCGAAGCGGCGGCTTACCACTTCCTGAGTGGCTACACTGCGCTGGTGGGCTCCACCGAAATGGGCGCAGGCTCGGGCATCAAGAGCACCTTCTCCACTTGCTTCGGCGCCCCCTTCTTCCCGCGCCGTGCCGGTGAATATGCCGAGCTGCTGATGAAGCGCATGGACGAATTCGGTTCGCAGGTTTACCTGGTGAACACCGGCTGGACCGGCGGCCCCTACGGCGAAGGCGAGCGTTTCAGCATTCCCACCACGCGTGGTGTGGTCAATGCGATTCTCTCCGGCGCCCTGGACGATGCCGAGACCCAGCACCTGGATATCATCAACCTCGAAGTGCCGAAAGAAGTACCGGGCGTCGACGGCAACCTGCTGGTGCCGAAGAACACCTGGAAGAACCCGGAGAACTACGAAGCACGCGCCCGGGATCTGGCCGAGCAGTTCAACCGCAACTTCGCCGAGAAGTACGCGGACGTGTCCGAGGACATCCGCAACGCCGGGCCCCGGATCGGCTAAGGCCCCAGACCGGCCAGCCCCCGGGGCCACCACCGGCTCCA
>PNLU01000092.1 GCA_013823245.1 Alcanivorax sp. | reverse complement strand
ACCCAGCTTCCGGCTGTTACCGAAGCTGCGCCAACTGCTGGGCGTCTCGCTGGATGAGCTGATCTGTGGTCTGGATGGCCAGGGCGGCACGGAGAAGCCGGCTGACCATACACTCCGCACAATGAACGAAGACGAAGCTGCCCTGCTGAAGGCCTTCCGCCGCCTGTCACCCAAGCGCCGCAAGGGCTTGCTGGATATGCTGGGGTAACCCAGCTCACGACCACCCAAACACCAACACCTCATCCTTGCTAAACCGCTGCAAATGATCCGCCACCACGCCCTTCAGCCTGTCCACACCCGCCTGATCCGGGTGCTCAATACGAATCTCCAGCACCGTATCTGAGGCCTGCAACCACGCCCGGGCCTCGTCACTGAAGGGCACCAGCAACCGCCCCGCTTCCATCTCTACCTCAAACTTGTGCCCCCAATGCCGCCCCAGCCGGGTCAGTAGCCGCTGGGCCTGGGGTGTCTCCAGCCGTGCATGAACGGTCGCCATGGTCTGTCCTCCACTGTTTCACCCCTGCACCTTAGCGCTGTCATAGATGATATTGAATCTCATTAAATTTATGGATTTGATCAATTCCCCGGATGGTAAGAAGATCAGAGCTATTCAGCTGAGGGAAAAGCGATGAGCAAATGCGGGAAGTACTGGGACAAGGTCAGCGCCCTGGACGGCGAGATCTCGGCACTGCGGCAGCAACTGGCCGATCTGGACAGGCACCTGAAATCCCCCATCCCCAACCCGGCCCTGCACGAACACCGCCAGGCGCTGGATACCAAACTCAAGGCGCTGGGCAGCAAGCGCAACGCTGCCGAGCTGGCGGCAGCCGCCTGCGAAGAGCGTGAGTATCAGAAAAAAGAGCCCATAGGTTAGGGGCCACAGACCCGGTCCGTGGCCCCTTCCTTTACTGGCAGGTCTGCTATCTCCTGTCTGATTTCCCCGGCAGATCTGCGGCCGCAACGTCCACGGTGTAGACGTTGCAACCGCGCCGGTCGAGCCGCCCGGCCACCCAGTGCTTGCCATCCAGCGCACTGAAGCCGCCATGCGGCAAGCCGTCCCGCCATTTCTCGGGCAATGTCATGCTGCCGATCATCGCCAGCCCGTCGTCCGTCAGGCGCAGCACGTGCCCGGCGCCTTTGCTGTCGAGCACCCACACATCCACGCCGTTGCTCACCATGCTGGCGACGTCAATCGGCACCTTGGTGGCGCCGAGTGAGCGCAGCCGCCCCTGTTGCCAGGCCAGGATCTCCACGGTGTTCTGGCTGGCCAGCACCATATGTTGCCCGGCGAGTTGACCACGATCTGGTTGGCCACTGACTTCCGCACGATCAATGATCCGCGGCGCCTGCGGGTTGCGCAGGTCCAGCACTTGCAGGTGCCCGGCTTGCAGGCCCACCAGGTAATGCCCGGGTTTGCCGTGGTACTGGTTCAGCGTCAGCAGGCCGTTGAAGGCCGGAGCCTCGATAGGCATGGGTTTGCTGGCGGGCGATGCGGGGTCCAGCCATTGCAGGCCCTGCCGGTCGCTGATCAGCAGGCGTGCGCCCAGCGCGCCCAGGCTCAGCGGTGGCTCGCGTAGGGCCATCGGGTCGCCGCCTTGCAAGCCGCCTTTCTCATCCAGGCTCAGCAGCGTCAGGGAGGCGCCGGAGGTCAGTGCGATGCGCCCACCGGCGGCGGTCACATGGTCAACGGGCGCGTCCTGTGTCCAGCCGGCGGGGCGTGATACCACCCAGCGGCGCATATGGCCTTCGAAGGTGTGGCCTTTGGTGTCGCGGATATCCAGAGCCAGTGTGGGCGCTTCGCCGTGGGCCACCGGGGCCATGATGCGGTCACTGCCGCCCAGCAGCTTCTGGTCCAGCAGGGCGCCGTTGCCGCCGTGGATGCGGGCGCCGCCGGGGGGCAGGTTCATCAGGTCCATGCTCAGCCAGTCCTGGCACAGGCACATGGGCTGTTGTGGAGGTGGGCAGCAGATGGGCTCGACGCCACCCCAGATGCCATGAAAGTCCTTGTTGATCCTGTCGATAAAGTCCAGTGCGCGGCCCAGATCATCAACCCGGAAGCACAGCCGCGTGCCGCCCAGCCCGAAGGCGGCAAAGTCGAGGCCGTCGATCACGGTGCCGGGGGGCATGTAACCCCGAGCGGCAGAGCGGACCCGGGCGGTAATGGCCATCTGATGCTGGGCGCCGTCGGGTTGCGTGTTCAATGTCAGGGTGGCGTTGTGCCAGGCATCCAGTTCGTCGGCGGCGAAGGTCAGGGTCACCTGGCGCTGTTCGCCTGCGGGGATCAGATCCCCGGACTGGATACCGGACAGGCTCCACTGGCCGCCCGCGCCCGTTAACTGCACGTTGCAGACGCGCACGGCGCCCGTGCCGGTGGCTTGCAGGGTGATCACTTTGGACACGCGCTGGTCGCGGGCGCCTTCGCACCAGTTGCGGCGTTCGCTGGCGTCCATCTCCAGAGTATCCGGCAGCGGGGCCAGCGCGGCATGGCCCTGGTACAGCGACAGCGCCACCCGTTTTTCCCCCGCGTTGGTGCGAATCACGAGTTCCGCTTCGTGGTACCCGTCGCCTGAGTTATTGGCGCGGCCTACACGCACCTGGTGTTGCGCGCCCGCCTGAAGGACCACGCTTTGCTCGCCGCTGATAAAGCGGAAGGCCTCGGCGTCGTCCCCTTCCAGTGTATGGTGGTTGGCGGTCAGCGGAGCATGGGTGTCGTTGCTGGTGGCCGGGTTGGAAACAGTAACGGTGCCGATGGCGAAGCCGCCGCCGCACGCGGGTCCGAGTGCCAGGCTGTCGGTGTTCACCTGCATCAGCGGATCGGCGATGGCGCTGGCCTCGCCCTGCCCGAGAAAATCCACGCGGGCATCGGCGGTGCGTGCTTCGAGCACATGCAGCGCGCCGGTCGGTCCGTCGCCACTGGAAAAACTGGCCGGGTTCAGGATTTCCACATTGCCCTGGCCATCATCGCCGATGGCGCTGTCGATAAAACCGAATATCCCGTCGAGGAAGCTGCCGAAGAAGGAATCCAGCTCCACGTTTTCCAGTGTCCAGTCGGCCACAACGCGGGAGTTGCTGGCGCCCGGGTTTTCCACATTGAAGGTGGCGGTGGCGTCGAAGGTAAAGCCCCAGGTGCCGATGGAGGCATCGTAACTGCCATACCCGGAAATATGGATGCCGTTGCTGTCGATGCTGTCCAGTTGCTGCCCGGTGTTCTCCACTCCACTCACTTGCGACGAGAGCTCAATCTGCTCGACAAAGCGCGCAATCGGCCAACGGCTGACAGACAGCCCCCAGTCCTGACCGCCGGACAGCAGATTGGCGGTGTATTGCTGTCGGAAAGTGTCGACATTGATGCCGGGCTCGCCCTGGCCGTCCAGGCGGATATTCAGGCCAATGGCGAGTGAACCGTCGGGCAGTGCCTTGATGGCACCGGCAGGATTGCCCAGCGTAAGGGTCTGCCCACCCATGCTGAGGCCGCCCAGCTCGAACGGAAAGGTGAACTCGAACTGCGAGATGTCGATGTCCAGATTGAACAGATCGATCAACTGGTCAATGGCTGGATCCAGCGAGGTGCGAATCACCAGCCGCGTTGAGGTGGACGCTTCGTTGTCCACGGCCAGTCGCAACCACAGGTCGATGGTGTCCACCGGCTGTGTCGCGGTCGTCATGCTGTTGCCATACAACAGTTCACCGCTTGCGCGTTCGATGGTGACCACAGCAAAGCTGGTGTGATCGCTGTTGCGATGAACAAAATTCACATCGCGATAGCGAAAGTTCAGATTGTCGTAGCGAAAAGCGCCCTGCGATTCGGGCAACGGGATGCCCAATTCTCCCGATGCATCAACGAGATTGGGCAGTGTCGCGGCGTTCAGGTTGCCGTCCTCACCGGCACGGGTATACGCCTCGCGAACCATGACTTCTTTCAGAAAATTTCGGGAGAGTTGAAGTACGGCATCAACGCCATAGTTGTTCAGATACATGCTGCCTCCTTGAGCCTGTGTCTGTAGTGAAGGGTCTGTATTGTGAAAACCTGGAAAACCACCAGGGGAAGGTCATACTCAGTTGCGTTTTGCAGGTGGGTCAAACACAAAAGCGCCATTGGCCGTGTATTTACCCCGATTGGGTGATGCACGGTTAGCCGGAATGAGGGATGAGCCTGTTACGAACGTGCCAGTGATTCGGGGTTTCAGGCGATAATCGCTTCGGCCAACGCCACCACAGACAAAGGCGCGCTGCCTTCGGCCTTGTTGCTCAAGGTGACGTAGGCTTTTTGTCCGCGCCCTACCGTGCCGGCAATCACTTTCGCCAGCGCGCTGCGTGTCGCCAGATCCGGGTCCACCATCTTGTCGAAGGGCGCGTATTTGTCGCGGGCCTGTTCGTAGCCGTAGGCACCATGAATCGGATTGACGTTCCAGCGGCACACCAGCGGGCCGGGCCACAGGGCGCGCAAGATCGGCAATTGCTCGTCGATGGGCGGCATCTTCGGGTGCAGGCCCAGGCAATAGGTGGCGCCGGTGTCTTTCAGGGCGGCGGTGAAGTCGGGGGTAAGCCATTCCGGGTCGCGCACTTCCACCGCCACCACGGCATCGGGGGCGCTGGCGGTCAGGTCTGGCAGGGCGCGCAGCAGGCGATGCAGGGCCTGAATCAGCCCGGCGATCTCGCCGCGCCAGGTGGCGGGCAGCGGGCTGATCTGGAACACCAGCGCGCCCAGCCTGGGCCCCATGCCGGCAAGCGCCGGTGTCACGAACGTCTCCAGCGCCGTGGCCGGGTCGAGAAACAGGGGGTTGGTCTCCTGCCCTTTGCCGCCCGCGCCACGCACCTGCGCGTCGGTCACTTGCGCGGGCGCCTTGATCACAAACCGGAAATCATCCGGCACCTGGGCGGCATGGTCGGCGTATTGCTCGCGGGTGAGCGGTGTATAAAAACCGCGATCCACCCCCACGGTGTTGAACAACGGGTGCGTGGCATAGGCGGGCAAACCGTCCCGCGAGAGCTGCGCTTCGCTGTAGACCTTGTCCCACACCAGCGTGGCCCAGCCGGGGTAATGCCACGACGAGGTGCCCAGGTGAAGCCCGGCGGGCAGCTTCTCCGCGAGATCTTTCAACGTTGCAGCATGCCGGGCCGGGCGCACTGCCCCACCGGGTGTGTCCGGCATGTCTGTACTGTCGGGGAACAGGGAAGATTGCATGGGCCTATGGTAGCGGGTTGTTGGGCCCCGGAGGAACTTGCCGTGTTGTGACGAGTGTGAAATAACGGGGGTGCAGCATCGCTGCAAGGGGAATGAATCAAGGGGTAATAACAAAAAGGGAAGATCATCATGACTAAGGAAACGCAACAAGCGTCCCCGGAGGACGTGCTGAAAAAGATCCAGGCGTTCATGATCGAGCAGATCAAGACGGGGGCTGACAAATTCGCCATCACGGCACGCCTGGAAGAAATGGGCGTGGCCCGCGACCAGGCCGCAGATATCGTGAGCAACTTCTACGATGACATCATGCGTGCCGCCAAGGCCGAGGCGTTTTCTTCGGACGTCATGCCGGTAGCGATTCTTGCCGCGGCATTTGCTGCATTGCTGGGCGGCGCCATCTGGGGCGCGCTGGTGATTTTTACCGGCTACGAGGTGGGCTATGTGGCCTGGGGTCTCGGGCTCCTGTCGGGCGGTCTCGTGGTGCTGGCTGCGCAAGGCAGGAAGGGCCGACCGTTGCAGATTGTGGCTGTGATATCGAGCCTGGCGGGTATCGCCATCGGCAAGTATGTCGGCTTCCATGATGCCTTGCAGGGCTATGCGCTGGCGGAGTTTGGCGCTGAAGTGGCGGCGAGTTTCACGCTGTTCTCGGGGGTCGTGTTCAGCCTGTTTGTCGAGAATATCGGCTCGATGCTGGGCGGCTTCGATATTCTCTGGGTGCTGCTTGCTGTCATCACGGCCTGGCAACTGCCCAAAGGGATGGGCATCACGCCGCAAAGGCTGGCATAGCACGCGATTAGTGCGGGCGAGACTGCATGGCATGCAGTCTCGCGGCAGGCACGCTACCATCGGGGGCGAGCGAATCCATGACAAGGACGTGCCTATGCTCCGCCCCCTCTGCACCACCGGCCTCACCGTCGCCACCCTCTTCTTCGCTTTCTCCCTCACGCCCAGTCTGGTGCCGCGTCCGTTTGCGGCGCAGGGGCTGATTTCCGGGCTGTCGTTTACGGCGGGGTATGCGCTGGGCGTGGCGGGCCTGTGGTTGTGGGTGTGGCTGGGCATCCCGCAGTGGCGCGGGCGGGCGGCGTTCTGGTTCCGGGTGGGCACGGCGGCGTTGTGTGCGCTGGTGGCGGTGGTGTTCCTGTGGCGGGCGGCGGGCTGGCAGAACGACCTGCGGGCCTTGATGGGCATGCCGGAGGATGTCGGGGTGCGGCCTCTGGGCATCGGGGTGATCACGGTGCTGGTGTTTGTCGGGCTGCTGTTTGTGGCGCGCTTGTTTCGGCTGGTGTTCGGGCTGATAGCGCGGGCGCTGCGCCGGGTGATTCCGCCGCGCATTGCCCAGGGTGTGGGGCTGGTGCTGGCGTTGATGCTGTTCTGGTCGGTGGGCAACGGGGTGCTGTTTTCCAAGGCGCTGCGCGGGGCCGATGCCAGCTACCATCAATGGCATGTCACGGTGCAGCCGGAGCAGTCGCCACCGCAGGAGCCGTTGCGCACGGGAAGTGAAGACTCACTGATCAGTTGGGAGGAACTGGGCCAGCGGGGTCGGGATTATATTGCCGGCACCCCGTCGGCGGAGGCGATCGAGGCCGCCACGGGCGACGCAGCGCAGACGCCGATCCGGGTGTATGTGGGCCTGGGTGCGGCGGAAACGCCGGAGGAACGGGCCGAGCTGGCGTTGCAGGAAATGCGGCGGGTGGGCGCCTTTGAGCGCTCTACCCTGCTGCTGATCACGCCCACCGGCACCGGCTGGGTCGATCCGGTGGCGCAGTTGTCGGCGGAGCATCTGCTGGGCGGCGATGTGGCGTCGGTGGCGGCGCAATATTCGTATCTGCCGAGCTTTCTGGCGTTGCTGGTGGAGGGCGAGTACGGGGTGCAATCGGCGCGGGCGCTGTTCCAGGCGGTGTACGGGCACTGGCGCACCCTGCCGGAGGATGAGCGCCCGGCGCTGTATCTGTACGGGTTGAGCCTGGGGGCGCTGAATGGCGGCCGGGCGTTCGATGCCCACGACATTATCGGCGATCCCTTTGCCGGGGCGCTGTGGAGTGGGCCGCCGTTCCGCAGTGAGGTCTGGCGCGATATCACGGCCCAGCGCCAGCCGGGGTCACCGGCCTGGCGGCCGCGTTTCCGGGATGGTTCGGTGGTGCGCTTCATGAATCAGGAGGGCGGGCTGGAACGGGGAGAGGCGCCCTGGGGGCCCTACCGCATTGCCTACCTGCAATACGCCAGCGACCCGGTGACGTTCTTCAGTCCGGATCTGTTCTGGCGCCGTCCGGACTGGCTGCAGGACCCGCGCGGGCCGGATGTGTCGCCGGCGCTGCGCTGGTTCCCGGTGGTCACCGGGTTGCAGGTGCTGGCGGACATCTCCGCAGGTGAGGCGCCGCGGGGCTTCGGGCACGAGTATTCGATGCAGGATTATCTGGTGGCCTGGGACGCGCTGCTGGGTCTGGGCTGGGCGCCGGAGCGTTTGCAGCAACTGGCGGTGGATCTGGAGGCTACACGTTAGGGGGGGAACCATCATGGCCTTGATTCGATTTTCCACGCGCGATTATGCGCGGCCGGAGCGCCTGGAGGCGTCCCGTGACATGTACGCAGCCATGGCCCATGTGGCGCTGGATGTGGCACGCGGTGAGGTGCCGGATATCCAGGCGCGTATCCGCCTGTTGCCCGGGGTGTCGGTGGCGCTGGTGGAGTGCTCCTCGCTCAGTGCCCGCCGGGGCGCGGCGCAGCTGGCGGATGGCAGCGACGATATTTCCCTGATGCTCAATCCCGGTGGGGCCGGAGGCTGGATCAGCCACCAGCGGCACCACGGCGAGCAGGCGAGCCCGGTGGGGTTCGGCTGTGTGGGCTATAACGATCTGCCGGGGCGGGTGGATTTCAAGGGGCCCCGGGCGCGCTTTCTGAGTGTGGCGTTTTCCCGCGATCTGCTGGCGCCCCGGGTGGCGGATCTGGACCGCCGGGCGAGCGCAGCGCTGGTGCCCGATACGGCTCTGCGTTTCATGACGCAACTGGCGCTCGATCTGGTGGACGCGCCGGTCGATGAGCTGGCGCCCGAGGGGCTGACCCGCACGGCGGGGGAATTGCTGGACATGGCTACGCTGTCGCTGGGCGGCACACCCGAGGCGCGAGACCTGGCGTTGCGCCGGGGGCTGGCGCCGCTGCGCCTGCGTGCCATCAAGGGCGATATGGCGGCCCACGCGGGTTACGGTGGCTTGTCGCTGGGCTGGATTGCGCGGCGGCACGGGGTGTCGGCGGCCTATGTGCGCAAGCTGTTCGAGGGGGACGGCACCAGCTTTACCGATTATCTGCTGGAGTTGCGGTTGCAGCGGGTCTACCGGCAACTGGGGCATCCCGGCTATGCGGCGCGTACCACCAGTGCCCTCGTCTTCGAGGCCGGGTTCAATAATCTGTCGTGGTTTTATCGCGCGTTCAAACGCCGTTTCGGGGTGGCGCCTGGCGAGGTCCGTGCAGGCATGAAATAAAACCGCCGCCCTCGGGGAGGGCGGCGGGTTGCGTTGCGGTAGCAGCGATTTACGCAGTCAGATCAAAGCGATCCGCGTTCATCACCTTGGTCCAGGCGGCGACGAAGTCCTTCACGAACTTCTCCTTGCTGTCGTCCTGGGCGTACACCTCGGCGTAGCTGCGCAGGATCGAGTTGGAGCCCAGCACCAGATCCACACGGGTCGCTGTCCAGCGTGCCTTGCCGCTCTTGCGGTCACGGATTTCGTACAGGTTCTTGCCGGTGGGCACCCAGCTGTACGCCATGTCCGTCAGATTGACAAAGAAGTCGTTGGTCAGCTGCCCCACCCGATCGGTCAGAACGCCGTGGGCGGTGCCGCCGTGGTTGGTGCCGAGTACCCGCATGCCGCCGATCAGCACGGTCATTTCCTTCGCGGTCAGGCCGAGCAGCTGGGTGCGGTCGAGCAGCATTTCTTCCGGCTGCACCACATAGTCTTTCTTCAGCCAGTTGCGGTAGCCGTCCGACAGCGGTTCCAGGTACTGGAAGGAATCGGCGTCGGTCTGCTTGTCGGTGGCATCGCCCCGACCCGGCGCGAAGGGCACCTTGATATTGTGCCCGGCAGCCTTGGCGGCCTGCTCGATGCCCAGGTTCCCGGCCAGCACGATCACGTCTGCAATGCTCGCGCCGGTGTCTGCCGCGATGGGCTCCAGCACTTTCAGCACCTTGGCCAGACGCTTCGGTTCGTTGCCTTCCCAGTCCTTCTGCGGGGCCAGGCGGATGCGCGCGCCGTTGGCGCCGCCGCGCATGTCAGAGCCGCGATAGGTGCGGGCGCTGTCCCAGGCGGTGCTGACCATCTCGGCCAGGCTCAGTCCGCTGTCGGCGATGCGCTTCTTCACCGCGTCCACGTCGTAGTCTTTCTTGCCCGCCGGGATCGGGTCTTGCCAGATCAGGTCCTCTTTCGGCACTTCCGGGCCGATATAGCGCACTTTCGGGCCCATATCGCGGTGGGTCAGCTTGAACCAGGCGCGGGCGAAGGCGTCGTCAAACGCCTTCGGGTCCTTGCGGAAGCGCTCGGCGATCTTGCGGTATTCCGGGTCCATCTTCAGTGCCATGTCGGCGTCGGTCATCATCGGCATGGTGCGGATAGACGGGTCTTCCACGTCCACCGGCATGTCCTCTTCCTTGATGTTGACCGGCTTCCACTGGGACGCGCCAGCGGGGCTCTTGGTCAGCTCCCACTCGTGATCAAACAGCATGTCGAAGTAGCCGTAATCCCACTTGGTGGGATGGGTGGTCCAGGCACCTTCGATGCCGCTGGTCACAGCGTCGCGGCCGACGCCACGGCCGACCTTGTTGTTCCAGCCCAGGCCCTGCTCTTCCACGTCAGCGGCTTCCGGTTCGCGGCCCAGGTTGGCGGCATCGCCATTACCATGGGCCTTGCCCACCGTGTGGCCGCCGGCGGTCAGGGCAACCGTTTCCTCGTCGTTCATGGCCATGCGCGAGAAGGTCACACGCATGTCTTTGGCGGTTTTCAGCGGGTCGGATTTGCCGTCCACGCCTTCCGGGTTCACATAGATCAGGCCCATCATCACGGCGGCCAGCGGGTTCTCCAGCGACTCGCGGTCGCCGTCGTAGCGGCTGTTCTCGCTGGCGGTGCTGGGGGCCAGCCACTCTTTCTCGGAACCCCAGTAGATGTCCTTCTCGGGGTGCCAGATGTCCTCACGGCCGAAACCGAAGCCGAAGGTCTTGAAGCCCATGGATTCATAGGCCACGTTACCGGCCAGAATGATCAGGTCGGCCCAGCTGATCTGGTTGCCGTACTTCTTCTTGATCGGCCACAGCAGGCGGCGGGCCTTGTCCAGGTTGCCGTTGTCCGGCCAGCTGTTCAGCGGCGCGAAGCGCTGGTTGCCGGTGCCGCCGCCCCCGCGGCCGTCGGCCACGCGGTAGGAGCCGGCAGCGTGCCAGGCCATGCGGATCATCAGGCCGCCGTAGTGGCCCCAGTCAGCGGGCCACCAGTCCTGGCTGTCGGTCATCAGGGCGTTGAGGTCTTTCTTGAGGGCGGCGACGTCCAGCTTTTTGACGGCGTCGCGGTAGTTGAAATCCTCGCCAAGAGGATTGGTCTTGCGGTCGTGCTGATGCAGGATGTCCAGATTCAGGCTGTTCGGCCACCATTCGGTCACGGAACGACTCGACTCCGTATTGGCGCCATGCATCACTGGGCATTTCCCTGCTTTGTTGTCTGCGCTCATCTCCGTTCTCCTTTCCCGGGCTCAAAATGTGGTGTTACCAACACCCTTTGACTATAGGGAAATAAACCGTTCGTTGCTGCATCGGGGCGGCTGTATTTTGTGAATGCGGCGATAGTCTGGGGTTATTGATATTTTCGGTGTTTACCCTGTGCGGCTATCGCTGCCTGCCAGCATTTATATCCCATCCGGTAGATGCACCCAGCGGCCCGCGTGCTGATGATGCCGGAACTTGCTACCGACGCGCTCTTCATCACCTTCACCCTGGAGTTACCGCCTATGTCACGATGGATCCTGCCTGTTTCTGTTCTGTTCGCGCTGTCGGCTTGCGGCGGCGGAGGGGGCGGCAATCAGCCCGTGCAGGTGCCGGATAGCACCGTGCGTTTTGTGCATGCGATTCCGGATGGACCTCAGCTCGGGCTGTTCTACCGGCCTGCGGGTGATGCGGGTGCAACCACCTCGTCGGGAAGCGAGATCGTTTTCGCCAGCGCTGCAGATGCACGGCCCGTTGCGAGCGCGCCTGTCGCAGGTCGGGCCCCGGGTAATCTGGCGACCTATATCCCCGCACTGGCCTGCCCGAACTCCGGCTTTTGTGGTGCGCCGTTCGGTCAGGAGGCCGTAACCTTCGAGGACGGCACCGACTATTTGGCAATCGGCTTTGGCACCTATGACGGCGATAGCAGAGAGCTGGCGCTGGTTGAATGGAACGAGGCTGAAGATCTGCCCGGCACCCACGTCGATCTGCTGATATTCCATGCCAACAGTATCCGGCGCAGTGCCCCCCTGGCGCTGCATATCCTCGACGAGACGGCGGCACCGTCGCTCGCGAGCGTCGTGGTCAGCACAGATTTCGGGCAGGCGGCGACGGCTCAAGTGGCGATGTCAGGTGCCGTGCGTGTGGTGGTGACCTCTGATACCGCAGGGCTGGACGTGTTTTATGACAGTGGCCTGCAGACCTTGCCGCAAGGCGGCAGCCTGGCGCTGATCATCATTGATGACCCGGTGCACCAGGGCA
>PNLU01000091.1 GCA_013823245.1 Alcanivorax sp. | reverse complement strand
AAACCCTTTACCCGCCCCCCGAGGGCCATAACCACCACACCCGAAAGTAATGGCACCAGCCACATTTCAGTAGACATCCCGACGATAGCGCCCCGCAGCCAGCAACGCGTCCACGTCGTCGTCGCCCAGGAGATGGCGGAGGGTCTGGTCGACGCCCTGGCCCATGGTCAGGCTGCCGCAAACACAGAGCACAGCGCCGTCGGCGAGCCATTCGCGCAAAGTGTCAGCGTGCGCGGGCAGCAGGTCCTGAACGTAGGACAGGGTGCTGGCGGGGGTGTCAGAAAAGGGGCGGGAGAAGACGCGCTGCATGTGCAACGAGCCCTGCTGAACCCAGAGGTCCAGGATGTCGTTGCAGAAGCGGTCGTGCCGCGGGCTGCGCTCGCCGAAAAGGAGCCAGTTGCGCCGGGCGCCATCGGCCATGCGCTGGTGCAGATGGGCGAGCAGGCCCGCCAGGCCAGTGCCGTTGCCGATCAGGATCAGGGGCGTGTCGGCGGCAGGCGGGCGGAAGCCGGGGTTGCTGCGCAGGCTGATACGGGCTTGCTCGCCCGGTGCAAGCTGCCGGGTCAGCAGGCCCGAGCCCAGGCCGGGTGTGCCGTCGGGTCGGTACATGGCACGTACCAGCAGGCGCAAGACACCGCTGCCCGGAAGTGAGGCAATCGAGTAGCTGCGGGTTTCGTTCTGATCGAGATGCAGCAGCGCCAGATCGCCCGCCTCCCAGGTGGGTAGCGCGCTGGCGTCAAAATCCACCTGCCAGACCGGGTTGCCGGGGCTGCCGGGATTCAGATGCTCGCGGCGCACCAGTGTGGCCGTGTGCACGCCGGGTGCCGAGAAGGTCGCTGCGCTGTCACTGGCGTGAACAGCGGGTTGGCCGCTCAGCCCCTGCAGGTGAGCCTGCCACTGCATCAGGGCGTCCGGGCACTGATCATCGACTTCCACCGGCGGAAATAATGCGCTGGCGCCGTGTTGGCAAAGCCACTGGTGCAGGCTGCGGCCGAAGCCGCAGAAATCCGTATAGCGACGGTCGCCCAGGGCGAGCAGACCGAAGCGCAGACCTTTGAGGTCCGCGCTGGCGGGCAACTGGCGGCGAGCGAAGACGGCGGCATTGTCCGGCGGGTCGCCGTCGCCGTGAGTGCTGACCAGAAACAGGGCCTCGCGGGTGTCGGCCAGCTGCTCGGCAGTGATGGCATTCAGCGGTAACAACCGGGCCTGGCGACCGGCCTGTTGCAGAGCGTCGGCGGCTTGCCGGGCCAGCGCCTCGGCGCTGCCGGTCTGGCTGGCGTAACCGACCAGCACGGGGTGTTCGGCGACGTCAGATGCCGCAGCAGGCTGGCCACGGTGCAGCAGGCTGCGACTCCACAGGGCATAGCCAAACAACATCAGAAAAGCGGCGGGCAGCGGTGCACCCAGCGTCCGCAGCAGTCGCTGCCGGGCGCGCTGCATGCGTTGATTGAGCGCGGCGCCGCGCAGTTCGCTGTGCAGTGCGCCGGTCACCGGGTTGACCAGCCGCTGATGTGCCGTGCCGTTGTTGTCGATCAGCGTTGCCCGGGCCAGTTGCCCCGGCGCGGTGGGCAGGCGCAGCTGGTGCACGCGCCAATCCGGCTCGGCGGCTTCAATGCGCCGGATCAGCGGCGCGGCAGGTAGCGCACGTTCCGTCACATCAGGTTTAGGGAGCGAGGGGTTCAGCCACAACAGCACCCGTTCGCCGGGCCATAACAGACACAGCAGCAACGCCGCGACACTCAGGGCGGCAAAGGAGCGCGCCACCCCGGGACGGGATGGCGCATCGGGCAGTCGCCAGGTGGTGTTTGCGGAAGCCGTCATGTCGAGGCGCATCGCTTAGTCAGGCAACACCTCGAAGGTACCGCTGTAGCTGGCATGACGTCGCGCACCGCGTCGGCTGGCCTGGTCATCGTCGTAGCTGGCGCCAATCCAGTACATACCCGCGCCGGGCCATTGGATGCTCAGGTACCCGTCCTCATCAGTGGCCAGGGTTTCCAGATCCTGATGGTTACGGTAGCGCATGCCACCGGGAATCACTTCCACACTGGCACCGGCGGCGGGTTTGCCGTCGATCAGGAAGCGGAAGCGCGCGGTTTCGCCGGCAAACAGATCGTTCGGGTGAGTGTCCGGCGCCAGCGTCAGGCCCGTGCCTTCGGTGACAAACACCGACTTGTCGGGGGCGCCAGCGGTGACATAGGTTTCCAGGCGGCGGGAGAATTCGGTGACTTCGAGTTTCTTCGCCCGGCGCGGTACGGCATTTGAAAATTCTTCCGCGCTGCCGCGCCAGCGCTTGCGTTCACCGTTCTCTTCCCAGCTGGCAAAGATGCCGGTGTTGACGGCGCTGATCCGGTAGGTGCCGCGTTCGGTCAGGTTCAGATCGAAGGTGCTGCGGTACTTGCCGGTGTGCGCATTGTGCACCGTGACCGCCTCACCGTTGGGGCCCACCACCTCCAGATTGTTCAGGCGCAGCGGCGCATAGTCGGTGTGGAAAATATCGTTGGAAATGGCGCCATCAAACGTGACCCAGGCGTCCTCGCTGGACAGCGTCGTGGCGGCGGGCAGGATCCAGCCGCGGTGGGCCTGGGCGGTCAGTGGCAGCAGCAGGGCGCTGCCCAGTGCCAGGGCAGGTAACAGCAAACGGGTGGCAGTGGTGTTCATGGATCTTCTCCTGATGATGCGTTTCAAGGCGCCACGGTCAACGAGACCGCGCCGAGTTCATGTTCGCCCTGTGCCTCGACGGTGTGCGCCGCCGACACGGGCCAGGTAAAGGGCAGGGTCAGCACTTCACGCCCGCCCACTTCGCGGGCGGCTTCCACCAGCAGGCGATAGTCGCCGTCGGGCAGTGCGTTCAGCGGCGATTCGCCGGGTATGAAGGTCAGGGTGTGGTGGCCGACCGGCCGGGTGGCGCTGCTGACGCCGTCCACCGGAAAAGTCAGGCTGCGGCCGTCACGGCGCCACCACTGGCGCATGTCCTTGAGCCATTTTTCGCCTTCGCGATTGCGCAGGTTCAGGTCGTACCAGACTGACAGGCTGGTGATCTCGCCGGTGTCGGCGTTTTCCAGCCACAGGGCCACGTAGGGTCGGTGATACTCGGCCACGTTCAGGCGCGGCACTTCCACCGAAACGGTCAGTTCAGCGGCCAGACTGCTGACGGGCAGCAGCATCGACAGGCCGATCAGGATTGGAAAGCGCATCGTGATCTCCTCATGGACCAAGTCCTCATGTATGTACAAACAGAAGCAGCAACAGCGCGGGAATCACGACACCCAGGCCCACCAGAGGCCAGGTGCTGTGCCGCGCGCCCGCATAGCGATAAAGCAGCAGCAGGCCGGTCAGGCAGAACACCACACAGCCAACCGCAAAAATGTCGAGAAACCAGGACCAGGCGGTGCCGGTGTTGCGGCCCTTGTGCAGGTCGTTGAGCCAGGCGATAACGCCGCGATCGGTGCGCTCCAGCAGCCACTCGCCGCTGTCGATGTCCACGCTCAACCAGGCATCGCCACCGGGGCGTGGCAGTGACAGATAGATTTCGCCTCCCTTCCATTCCGCGACCCGCGCACCGGGATCATTGCCGGTTTCCTGCACCAGGTGATCGCGCACAGCACGGGGCAGCGGCGCCTCACCCTCGTCCTGCGCGGCCAGCGAGGCGCGCAGGGGAGCGGGCAGGGTGCCCTGCCAGGTCGTGACCACCGGATGCGCCTCGATGTCCGCGGCGTGGTTCAGCGTGATGCCGGTGAGAGCAAACAGCAGCATGCCGACCAGGCACACGGCGGAACTGATCCAGTGCCAACGGACGATCTGACGCCACAGGGCGGAGGAAGCGGCCCTCATTGGTCCGGTCAGAAGCGCATGTTGGCGGACAGCCAGAGGCTCCGGCCTCTTTCTGTCACGTTAAAGTCGTTGGCGCAGTCGTAACCGTTCTGCTCTGCATTCAATGTGCAGGTCCGGCCAGACATATCCTTGTCGAGCAGGTTATTGACGCGTGCATGCAGAGTCAGCTGGTTGTTGACGTTATAGCGAGCACCAGCGCTCAGCACTTCATAGCCCTTGTAGTAGAGTTTTTGCGAGGTTTGTTGAGGGCCACTGGCATCCGCCACGCCGCGGAATCGCCGGTCGCGTATTTCCGAAATGAGTGACAGATTAAGATTTTCGGTCGCATCCCAGCCCAGGGTGGCGTTGGCCATATGCTCGGGTGTGTTCACCAGTGGCAGACCGCGCTCCGCACCACTTTTTTGTTCGCTGTCGGTGTAGGTGTAGTTCATGCGCAGCCACAGGGCCGGGGTGAAATGATACCGGCCTGCCACTTCCACACCACGCGTTTCGGCCTTGTCGACATTGGTGGCTTGCCTGAACTGGGTGTATCCGAGCTCTGCCCAGCCCGGCCCGATATTGACGCAGTTTTCTGTCAGGACCTGGTTGCCGTTGCTGTCAAAGCAATTGGGTGCATTGTCCTGATTAACGATCTTGTCCTTGAAATCGTTGAAGAAGACGGTGATGTTCCCGTTGAAGTTGTCCCAGTTCGTGAAGTAAGCCGCCAGTTCATAATTGATGCTGGTCTCCGGCTGCAAATCCGGCGAGCCGACCATCGGGCTCACACCCTGCGCGCCGAAGCCAGTGATGCCGGGGAACAGTTGCTCGGGTCTTGGCGCCTTGTAGCCGGTGCTGACACCGCCCTTCAGTGTCCAGTTGTCGTTCGCACGGAAGGTCAGATAGCCACGCGGACTGACCTGGCTACCAAAAACATTGTGGTGGTCATAGCGCGTCCCCAGCGTGATGGTGAGCGCATCGACGATGTCCCAGTTGTCTTCGGCAAAGACCGCCCATTGCTCGTGTTTCTGCACGGTGCCATCGCGGAAGCCGTCGCCGAACATGCCGAAGACCCCGTCTTCCATTTCGGCATGGAAATACTGCCCGCCAAGGGTGAACATGTGGCGTCCTGCCTCACCATGGAATTTGCTGTCGAAGATGTTGTTACGGATTTCCAGTTCACGTCGCTGACGGGGCAGGAAGGTATTTTCCAGTTCAGCACGGATGTCATCGGTCAGTTCAGGGGCTCCGTTGCCCGCGATACCCTGATCAGCCTTGGCTTGATCCCAGATTGTCTGAAGCGCTTCACGCTCCTGCACTGTCAGGGGCAGAGACCGTCCCAGGTTGGCGCTGCGACTGTGTGTAAAGCTGCTTTCGGTGGTGCCAAACGACCATCGGCCGGTGTGGGCGAACACAGCCTGGTCGCGTTCCACTCGCTGATATTCGCTGTAGCCCACCCGGGGGGCGACGATGCCTGCCGTACCACCGCTGCCCTGGCGCCACAGGCTTTCCGGGCTGTCGAGGGTGCCTGTCTGGCCCTGAGTGTTGTCATAGCGCTGGCGCGCGACATCGTATTCCAGGGTAAAGTCATGATTCTCGACCGGCGTCAGGTTGAGGCTGATGCCAGCGTTCCAGTTCTGGGCGGCCACGATCTTGCGGTCACCAAAGTTACCGCTGTCCTCGAAGAACGGCGGGTTGGCGATGCCATTGATATCTTCGGGCGGCAAGGGCAAACGGTCGCCAGCGTACCCGGGATCGCTCTCTTCGCGCTCGAAAAGACTGGCGCGAACGCTCATCCCCAGCAGTCCCTGCACCAGGGGGCCGGTGACGAAGAAGTCAGTTTTCCGGTCATCCCCGAACTGTGAGTTCTCTTGCAAGGTGAGGCTGTGTGAGACAGAGCCACTCCATTCGTCGGCGACTTTCCGGGTGATGATGTTGATGACCCCGCCCATGGCGTCTGCGCCATAAAGCGTCGACATGGGCCCGCGCACCACCTCAATACGCTCAATGGCATCCAGCGGTGGCATGTACATGAACTGGCTGTTGCCGAAGGCGTTCGGGCCGATATTGCCGATGTCGCTCTGGCGTCGGCCATTGATCAGTATCAGCGTGTATTCGGGCGGCAGGCCGCGCATGGTGATGCTGATGTTGCCGTTCTTGTCGAGGTCGGCCCCGCTATCAATCCCTTCGATATCCCGCAGGGCGTCCGCCAATCCGGCATAAGGTTTGTTCTCCAGCTCCTGTCGGGTCACCACGGTGACGCTGGCTGGCGCATCGGTCAGTTTCTGGGTGAAGCCAGCGGCGGTGGACACAACGTCCACCTGCTCCAGGCGGTTTTCGGTCTCGGTGGTTGTCTCGTTGGCCGCAACCGGGCTGGTCAGGCCGAGCAGGCACAGTTTCACGCACAGCGTCAGGCAAAACGGCCGGGATAGCGCAGGGCGCATGGTTGGACTCCTTCTGGTTTGGCAAGCAAGGGTCAAGCGGGCGTGAATGCTATTTACAATGAGAATGATTTGCAACAAGAAATGGTTATCATTATATCCATCAGAATGTGAACGCCATTCAGGATTGACCCTCACGGACGGACGAAGGGAAGATGTGCGTCAGAATCCGGACCCTGCCCAAGGAGTACTCATGACGTCTGTGCGCACGGCGCTGGCGGTATACAAGGACGAAGGTGAGGCTCTGCTGGGGCGCGTCAGCGCCCACGCCTCGGAACACGACATCACCCTGTTTCCCGTCTCTCTGGACGACTTTGCAGACAGCCCCGGCACCTGGCTGGAAAAGAGCCGCCATGTGCTGGCACTGGTCAACGACGGCGACCTGTCGCGCATCATTCATGGCGCCCGGGTGCATGATTATTCGGTCGGCATCATCCCGGTGAGCCCGCGCTCGCTGACCTGGCGGCTGTTCAATATTCCCCGCAAGCTGGAAGAATCCCTGCCGCTGGCCTTCATGGCCGAGGGGCGCGCGGTGGATGTGGTGCTGTGCAACGATGAGGTGGTGCTCGGCATGGTGATGCTGGGGGAAACGCCGTTTCTGGATCAGCGCAGCAAGGGTTATGTCAGCGAGCACCCGAGCCAGATGTCGCGGCTGTGGACCTTTATCCAGTCCTGTTTTGTCAGTATCGCCAATCTGTTCCGCATCAAGCCGTTCCCGGTCACTTTGACCACCGGGCGTGATGTCACCCTGAAGACGGCGGTCACCGGCATCGTGCTGATCGAAAACGAAGTGCACAGCGCCGCCGCGCGACTGGTGAACACGAGTATTTCAGTGCAGGACGCCAAGGTGTCCTCGGTGCTGATTGCACCCAAGTCGGTGGTCGAGTACCTGGCCTTTCTGTTTATTGCGCTGTTCCAGGGCAGCCGCATCGGCAAGAAATTGCCTGCGGCCATCAGCTATATCAAGACAGACCGGCTGGAAATCGCGGGCAACAAGACGCTGCCGTATTTTGTCGATGGCCGCCGCCGTGAAGCGAGCAAGTTGCTGGTGCGGGTCGAACCGCAATCCGTGCGCATCAATCTGAACGACGAGTTCTATGAAAGGCACGAGTCGGCGGGCGAAAAGAAAGACACCATGAAGGTGGAGAACCTGCCGCAGAACGAAGCGCGTGTGGAGATGATCCAGAAACATCTGCCGTTCTTTACCCGCGCGATAGAGGAAGATTTCAAGGATCTGTTCCTGCTGCTCAAGGACAACGCCCGCAGCAGTCGTGACTACATTATCCTGATGGTGCTCAGCAGTCTGGTGGCCAGCCTCGGGCTGTTCCTGAACAGCGCGGCGGTGATTATCGGCGCTATGGTGCTGGCGCCGCTGATGGCGCCCATCATTTCGCTGTCCATGGGGGCGTTGCGTAATGACACCACGCTGATTCGTACCTCCCTGAGCACCATCGGTCTCGGGGTGTTACTGGCGCTGGGAGCGTCTGCGCTGGCGGCCCTGATCGTGCCCTTGCAGAAGATCACCCCGGAAATTGCCGGGCGCCTGCAGCCCTCGCTGCTGGACCTGGGGGTAGCGGTGGGGTCCGGTATCGCCGGCGCCTATGCCCATGCCCGCGAAAGCGTGATGAAGAGCCTGCCTGGCGTGGCCATCGCGGTGGCGCTGGTGCCGCCCCTGTGTGTAGCCGGTATCGGTATCGGCTGGATGAGCTGGGATGTCATCAGCGGCGCCAGCCTGCTGTTCCTCACCAACCTGGTGGGCATTGCCCTGGCCGGTCTGCTGACCTTCATGATGCTGGGCTATTCGCCGGTAAAGCGGGCGACCAAAGGCCTCGGCTGGTCGCTGCTGCTGGTGTTGCTGGTGTCGATTCCCCTGGCGATATCGTTCAACAACATCAACCAGCACTGGCAGATCGAGAACCGCCTTCTGGTGCAGGAGTTCACCGTCAACGGCAAGTCGCTGCGGCTATCGGACATCTCGGTGAACCTGGGGCGTGATGAGCTGCGCGTGCGGGCCGATGTGATCAGCACCGAGCTGCTGGCCCCGGGTGACCTGCAGGCGCTGCGCCAGCAGCTGGAGACCCTGCTCGACAGGCCGGTCGCTCTGGAGGCCGCTTCGCGCCTGCGCCTGTAGCCCTACCGGGCAGCGCGTGATGCCGGTACCATGAGCCTGCCGCCCGCCCACAAGGCGGGCGTTTCATTGAGTCAGCGGGAGATCCCCAGTGAAAACCATGCACAAACACCGGCTGCAGACCGGGAACGAGATACAGACTCTGAAGATGGACGCCGACGGGGTCGTACGCCAGGTGGCCTTCAGCCAGCAGGAACGGCTGCTGTACGTGTGGGTGGAAGTGCCCGCGGACAGCGTCATCGAGGACGACCGGGTGGCCCGCCGCTTCCGCGTCTTTCACACCGGCGACGGCATCCCTGACCATGCGGTCTTCTGCGGCACCGCCGTGGACATGCTGCGTCCTGAGTCCTATCACGTCTATGAGCTCTCGGAATAAGCCTGCCGCAATAGCCAGTCAGGCCGCTAATCGGTAGAATCGCGTGCTTTGTGGCCGGGCCCTCCGGGCCCGGTCATTGAACCCCGACCGGAACGCTTTTCTATGGAAATCAATCCGCTGCGCAATCAGCTGGCCGACCTCAAGGCGCGCACCGACGCGCTGAGGGGGTATCTTTGACTACGCTGGCAAGCGTGAACGCCTGACCGAAGTCGAGCGCGAGCTCGAAGATCCCGCCGTCTGGAACACCCCCGAGAAAGCCCAGGCCCTGGGCCGCGAGCGCGCCCAGCTGGAAGGCGTGGTGGAAACCCTGGACCAGTTGGCCAGCGGTTTCGAAGACAGCGAGGCGATGCTCGAACTGGTGGTGGAAGAACAGGACGAGAGCATGCTCGACGACCTGGCCGGTGAGCTGGACAAGCTCGAAACCAGTGTTGGCAATCTCGAATTCCGGCGCATGTTCTCTGGCGAGATGGACGCCAACAGCGCCTATCTGGATATCCAGGCCGGTTCCGGCGGTACCGAAGCCCAGGACTGGGCCGAAATGCTGCTGCGCATGTATCTGCGCTGGTGCGAGGCCCACGGTTTCAAGGCCGATCTGGTGGAAGCCTCTGCCGGTGAAGTCGCCGGTATCAAGAGCGCGACCATTCATGTGCAGGGCGACTATGCTTACGGCTGGCTGCGCACCGAAACCGGCGTGCACCGGCTGGTGCGCAAATCGCCGTTCGACTCCGGCGGTCGCCGTCACACCTCGTTCAGTTCGGTGTTCGTGTCGCCGGAAGTGGACGACGACATCGATATCGACATCGACATGGGCGCTGTGCGCGTGGACACCTACCGGGCGTCCGGCGCGGGTGGTCAGCACGTTAACCGGACCGACTCGGCTGTGCGTCTGACCTATGTGTTCAAGGACCCGGACACCGGCGAGGAACACACCGTGGTCACCCAGTGCCAGAGCGAGCGTTCCCAGCACCAGAACAAGGACAAGGCCATCAAGATGTTGCAGGCCCGTGTCTACGAGCTGGAAATCCAGAAACGCAACGCGGAAAAGCAGCGTCTGGAAAACAGCAAGGCGGATATCGGCTGGGGCAGTCAGATCCGCTCTTACGTGCTGGACGATGCCCGCATCAAGGATCTGCGTACCGGCGTGGAAACACGAAACACCCAGGCGGTGCTGGACGGTGATCTGGACCGCTTTATCGAAGCCTCACTGAAATCGGGGCTGTAATCCTGTGAGTGAATCATGACTGAACAACTGGATGAGAACCGGCTGATTGCCGAGCGGCGCGAAAAACTGGCAGCGCTGCGCGAGCAGGGCCAGGCGTTTCCCAACGATGTGCGGCCGGAGCATCTGGCCGCCGACCTGCTGGCGCAGTATGGCGAGCGTGACAAGGAAAGCCTGGAAGCCGAGGGCATCACCGTGTCCGTGGCTGGCCGCCTGATGCTGGACCGCAAGGCCTTCAAGGTGTTGCAGGACCAGAGCGGTCGCATCCAGATTTATGCCACCAAGGAAGTACAGAAAGACACGAAGCACTGGGATCTGGGCGATATCGTCTGGGTGCGCGGCAAGCTGTGCAAATCCGGCAAGGGCGACCTGTATGTGATGATGGACGAGTATCGTCTGCTGACCAAATCACTGCGGCCGCTGCCGGAAAAGCACAAGGGTCTGACCGATACCGAAATACGTTATCGGCAGCGCTACGTCGATCTGATGACCAACGACGAGACGCGGCGTACCTTCCGCATTCGCGCGCAGGTGATCAGCGGCATTCGCCGTTACCTGGCCGAGCGCGGTTTCTATGAAGCGGAAACGCCGATGCTCCAGGTGATTCCCGGTGGCGCCACGGCACGCCCGTTCATCACCCATCACAACAGCCTGGATCTGGACATGTACCTGCGCATCGCGCCGGAGTTGTACCTGAAGCGGCTGGTGGTGGGCGGTTTCGATCGCGTGTTCGAGATCAACCGCAATTTCCGCAATGAAGGGCTGTCCACACGCCACAATCCCGAATTCACCATGGTCGAGTTCTATCAGGCCTACGCCGATTACAATGATCTGATGGATCTGACCGAAGACATGCTGCGCACCCTGGCGCAAGACGTGCTGGGTGACACGCAGGTGACCTATCAGGGGGAAACCTTTGATTTCGGCAAGCCGTTTGCCCGCATGACCGTGTTTGACTCGATCCTGCATTTCAACCCCGATATCGATCCGGCCCGGCTGGCGGACGACTCCGGTGCGCGCGAGATTGCCACTGGCCTCGGTATTCCGCTCAAGGACGGCTATGGCCTTGGCAAGGTGCAAATCGAAATCTTCGAGAAGACAGTGGAGCATCGCCTGATGCAACCCACCTTCATCACCGAATACCCGACCGAAGTCTCGCCACTGGCGCGCCGTTCGGACAAGAACCCCTTCGTCACCGACCGCTTCGAGTTCTTCGTAGGTGGCCGCGAGATCGCCAACGGCTTCTCCGAGCTCAACGACGCCGAGGATCAGGCCGAGCGCTTCCGCAACCAGGTGGCCGAGAAGGAAGCGGGCGACGACGAAGCCATGTTCTATGACGAGGATTACGTGACGGCGCTGGAGTACGGCATGCCGCCGACAGCAGGTGAAGGAATTGGCATTGATCGACTGGTCATGCTTTTTACCGATTCGCCTTCCATCCGGGATGTGATTCTCTTTCCCCACATGCGGCCGGTTGGCCGCTGAAGGGTAGCAGGGCGCCGTGGTCAGGACGGCGCAGCCCCGCGGGGTGGGGCACCTGTGACAGTTCGAGGAACCACCACAACGAAAAAGGGCAGTACATGACGTCTGCAATCCAGTATCAGGGACGCAAGGCACGCCGGGCCGGCAGCGAGCAACGCCGCCGGGCCATTCTCGAGGCCGCACTGCGGCTGATTGTGCGTGAAGGGGTACGCAGCGTGCGCCACCGCGCCGTCGCCGCCGAGGCCGACGTGCCGTTATCCGCCACGACCTATTATTTCAAGGACATCACCGACCTCATCTCGGACACCTTCACCCTGTTCGCCGAACAGGCGATGGAGGAAGTGATCGAGCCATTCCGTGACCAGGCGTTCGCACTGATTGACGGTGCCCCGCCGCAGGTGGCCGACAGCCCCGAAGCCCGGCGGCAACTGCTGGACATGCTGGCCGAGATGACCACCGCCTATGTAGTCGGCGAAGTCACCAACAA
>PNLU01000090.1 GCA_013823245.1 Alcanivorax sp. | reverse complement strand
GCCTGCGTCTGGACCCGCAATGCAATCAGGAGGCCTCACCGCCGGAACAGGCCAGCAATATCGAGGCCAAAGACAGTCGTATTCGTATCCGCGTTGCCCGCGTCGACGAAGAACAGGAGATGCTCGCCGTCTGCGCCGCAGAGCCTGGCCTGCTTCCCGATTTGCCCAAGGAGAAAGTGATTCATGACCGTGTCCACGACTGACCCGCATCGCGACAACGACATCGATGCCCTGCGCGAACGCGACCCGGCCTTTGATGCCTGGGCCAGCGGCCACGGTGTCATCCGGCACACCCGGACCACCCAGCAGCGCGTGGCCAGCCTGCTCGAACAGGCCCGCGACGACGAGCAGCGTCATGCCTGGCTGAACGCTTTCCGCGCCGCCGACCAACTCGCTTGCATGGGCATGTGGCTGGTCGCCCACATGACCTACGTAAAACGCCCGCGCCTGGACGGCGCCCCGCTCACTGCCGATGACTTCAAGCCAACCCCCGAAGGCCACACCGGCGGTGCGCTGAACATGGTGCCCGCCTACACCGGCTACCTGCTGGCCAACACCCTGACCGGCACCACCCGCGCCTGGATGATGGGCCAGGGTCACTGTGTGGCGGCCATCGACGCCATGAACCTGTTGCTCGGCAACATGCTGCCCGCGCACGCCGAGCGCTATGCGCTGACCGACGAAGGCCTGTCCCGTTTCACCGGAGATTTCTATCACTACGGCGTGGGCGCCGATGGCGCCCCGCTGTCGCCGCTGGGCAGTCACGTCAACGCGCACACCGCCGGGGGAATCAGCGAAGGCGGCTATCTGGGCTTCGCCGAATTGCAATACGTCCACATGCCGCTGCCTGGCGAATCGCTGGTCGCGTTTCTCAGTGACGGCGCCTTCGAAGAACAGCGCGGCAGTGACTGGAGCCCGCGCTGGTGGCGGGCGGAAGATACCGGCACTGTGCTGCCGGTCATGATCGCCAACGGGCGCCGTATTGATCAGCGCACGAGCATGAAACAGTCCGGTGGTACCCCCTGGTTCCGCGAACATCTGACGCTGAACGGCTTTGATCCGGTGAGCATTGATGGCCGCGATCCGGCCGCCTTTGCCTGGGCGCTGATCGACGGCGAGGCCCGGCTGGCCCAGCGCAGCCGCCTGCAGCGGGAAGGCTCACTGGATTACCCGCTGCGCCTGCCCTACGTGATCGCCGAGACCGTCAAGGGCTTCGGCTTTCCCGGTGCGGGCAGCAACGCGGCCCACAACCTGCCGCTGGAAGACAATCCGGCGCGCGACGAACACGCCCGCGAACGGTTCAATGCCGGCGCCCGGGAGCTGTTTGTGCCGTTGGACACGCTGCAGGACGCCATCAGCGCGCTCAACAACCATGACCAGCATGGCCGTCCGAGAGAGCGTGAGCATCCGCTGGCCGACCCGGCCCCGCGGGACGCGATTCGCCCCGCCCTGACGGCCACCCCCGCAGGCGATTCGGTCTCGCCCATGGCCGCCATCGACGACGCCTTTGTGGCCGTGGTGCGGGCCAACCCGGATCACCGCGTGCGCGTGGGCAACCCGGACGAAATGCGCAGCAACCGCCTGAATGCCTCCCTGGACCTGCTGCGCCACCGCGTCACGCACCCGGAGCCCGGCATCGCCGAGTCCCTGCATGGCAGCGTGATCACGGCCCTGAACGAGGAAGCCGTGGTCTGCGCAGCTCTGGCCAACAAGCAGGGCCTGAATCTGGTCGCCAGCTACGAAGCCTTTGCGGTGAAGATGCTCGGCGCCATGCGCCAGGAGATACTGTTTGCCCGCCACAAACGGGCCGCCGGGCGACCGGCACAGTGGCTGTCATGGCCGGTGTTGTGCAGCTCGCACACCTGGGAGAACGGCAAGAATGAACAGTCGCACCAGGACCCGACCCTGTGCGAAGCCTGGCTGGGTGAAATGAATGACGTGGCACCGGTGCTGTTTCCCGTGGACGGCAACAGTGCAGCGCAGGCGCTGCTGGACCTGTATGCCACCCGCGGGCGCCTGGCGGTGATGGTGGTGCCGAAGAATGCCCTGCCCTCGCAACTGGATGCCGACCAGGCCAAGCAACTGAGCGACGACGGCATTCTGTGCCTGCATGCCGACGCGGACCCGCAGGTTCAGCTGTTTGCCATCGGCGCCTATCAGTTGCTGGAAATGCAGCGCCTGAGCCAGCGTCTGCGCGAACGCGACATCGCCCATGCCCTGTTTGCCCTGCATGCCCCGGGGCGATTCCGCGCCCCCCGCGATGCGGAGGAAGCACAGAGCGTCCATGACGCCGCCAGCCGGGCACGGCTGGTGCCGGAGTGCGCGGCCCGGGTGTTCCTGTGTCATGGTCGGCCGGAGGTGTTTTCCGGTGTGCTGCGGCCGCTGGATACCGGCGCCCGCAGCCAGTTTCTGGGCTACCGCAACCGCGGTGGCACGCTGGACACCTTCGGTATGCTGTATGCCAATCAATGCACCTGGGCCCATGCGGCGCGCGCCGTGGCCGAGGTATGCGGGCTGAAGCCGGAAGCGCTGTTGACGACGGAAGAAGCTGACGCTGTCAGCCAGCGCGGCAACCCGGACCTGCTGCGGTGAGGTGACGGGACGCGGTCAGCTTTCGACTCGCGTCCCGAAACGTCGCGCCACGGCCTTGTCGATCTCCACCAGCAGCGGCACGACCAGCGCCACCGCAGCGGCTTCCAGCCACTGCCCCGGGCTCAGCACCTGCGACTCGAACAGCGCCTGCATCGGTGGCAACACCATGTACAGCCACTGCAACACCAGCACCGCCGCCACCGCGATCCCGGCGGGCATGAGGCCACGCAGACTGGCCTCATGCCACAGGGGTGCATGCAGGCGACGGCAGGAAAACAGATACCAGACCTCGACGAACACCAGCGTCAGCACCGCCATGTTGCGCGCCAGGGTCAGGTCTTCCGCGTAGCGCATGAACTGGCCGATCACCAGCAGCGTACCGACAACCCCCACCAGCGCCAGGCGGCGCAACAGCAAGGGCGTCACCAGTCCCTCCTGAGGCGATCGCGGCGGGCGCCGCATCAGCCCGGACTCGCCATGCTCGAAGGCCAACGCCAGGGCCAGCGTCACCGCGGTAATCATGTTCACCCACAGGATCTGCACCGGCGTGATGGGCAGCGTCGACATACCGATAACCAGCGCCAGCAGAAGCACCGCCGCCTGCACCACACTGGTGGGCAGAATGAACTGGATCGCCTTGACGATGTTGTCGTACACCGTGCGCCCGGCCTTCACAGCCGCCGCAATGGTGGCGAAGTTATCGTCAGTCAGCACCATCGCGGACGCATCACGGGCCGCGTCGGTGCCCTTGCGGCCCATGGCGACACCGATATCCGCCCGTTGCAGCGCCGGGGCGTCGTTGACGCCGTCGCCGGTCATGGCCACCACTTCCCCCTGAGCCTGCAACGCCTCTACCAGACGCAGCTTGTCCGACGGACTGGTGCGCGCATACACATCCACTTCCAGCAGCGCCTCGCCCAGTGCTGCGTCATCCAGCGCCGCGATATCCTTGCCGGTCAGCACCCGCTCGTGACGCAGCCCCAACTGAGCCGCGATGGCCCCGGCCGTGCGTGGATTGTCGCCGGTGATCATCTTCACCTGGATCCCTGCACGGCGGCACTGGGCCACCGCATCGATGGCCTCGTGGCGCGGCGGATCCGTGGTGCCGGTCAGTCCGAGGAAAACCAGCCCCTCCTCGACATCTGCTGAAGTGATCCGCTCGCTGCCCTCCGGCATCGGCTTCCAGGCCAGCCCGAGCACCCGCAGGCCTTCACTGGCCAGCCGTTCCAGCGCCTCGTGCCAGTAATCGCTGTCCAGTGGCGCCGGACCCTCGGGCTGCTGCTGGCGGCTGCACAGCCCCAGCAGACGCTCCGGCGCGCCCTTGACCAGCATCAGGCAGCCGTCCTCATGACGGTTCAGCGTGGCCATGTACAACCGCTCTGTGGCGAACGGAATCACGTCCAGGCGCGGCCAGCGCTCGCGGGCGTCAGCGGGCGACAGACCAGCCTTGCAAGCCAGTGCGTACATCGCGCCCTCGGTGGGATCACCGTGCAGGACCCAATCGTCACCTTCGTGACTGATATGGGCATCGTTGCACAGCAGCGCCACCTGCGCGGCCAGCGTCTTCAACGGCAGCACCTCGCTGGCATCACCGTCCCCGGCGTAATCCACCTCGCCGTCCAGCCCGTAGCCTTCGCCAGACACCTCGAAATCCCCCGCCGCCGTCACCAGACGCCGGGTGGTCATCTCATTGCGGGTCAGGGTGCCGGTCTTGTCGGAGCAGATCACGGTCACCGAACCCAGCACCTCCACGGCGGGCAGTTTGCGAATCACCGCGCGGGAAGCCGCCATGCGTTGCACGCCGATGGCCAGGGTAATGGTCACCACGGCAGGCAGTCCCTCGGGAATGGCCGCCACCGCGACGCCCACGGCAACCCGGAACAGGTCCGCCACGGGCATGCCGATCACCACATAGCCCCACACCATCACCAGCGCGGTAATGGCCAGGATCAGCGCCGCCAGTTGTCGGCCAAACACACCGAGCGAGCGCGTCAGCGGCGTATCCGGTGCACTGACGGTGTCCACCAGGTGGCCGATACGGCCCAGCTCGCTGTCCGTGCCGGTGCCCACCACCAGCCCGCGCGCGCCGCCCGCCGTGACCAGCGCCCCCATCCAGGCCATGCCATGGCGCTCCGCCAGCATGGCGTCGCGGGACACCGCGTCTTCCTGCTTGGCCACCGGCACCGATTCACCGGTCAGCATGGATTCATCACAGTGGAGGTCACGCACTTCAAACAAGCGCAGGTCTGCAGGCACCCGATCACCGGCAGCCAGCAGCACCACATCGCCGGGCACCAGTTGGCTGGCCGGTATCTGCCGCGTCTCGCCGTCGCGCACCACCAGACACTCGGACACGAGCATCTGCTGGATCGCCCGCAGCGCCGCTTCAGCCTTGCCTTCCTGCACGAAGCCCACCAGCGCATTGATGATGACGACAGCGGCAATCACCAGTGCGTCTGTGGCGTAACCCAGCAGCAGCGTGATCAGGGCCGCGCCCATCAGCACGTACAACAACACATTGTGGAACTGACCCAGCAGACGTTGCCAGGCGCTACGCTGGCGCCGGGCCAGCAGGCGATTCTCGCCGTACTGCTCCCGGCGTTTCTGTACTTCAGCCTCGTTCAGGCCGCGTCGATCTGTACGGCACTGTTTCAGAGCGTCCTCGGCAGACAGGGCGTGCCAGGCGGGCGTCGTCGTGTCCGGTAACATAGGCGTTCCTTCTACTGCTGGTATGAGTGCGGCGGCGCCCCTGAGTCCGGCGCTGTGCTGTTCAGGGGCCAGGGTTCACCGGGCGCCGCAATGGAGACCTCATGGCCCTGCGCGGTCAGCCCCTCCGCCAGACTCTCCAGCGCTTCGGCCTCACCATGGACCAGACGCAGCGCGGGCTGGCCACCGATCGCCCCGGCCCAACGCAACAGCTCCGAGCGCCCGGCATGGGCAGAGAAACCGCCGAGGGTATGGATCTGCGCATGCACAGCGTAACGCTGGCCAAGCATGCGCACCTGCTTCGCACCGTCCACCAGTTGCCGGCCCAGCGTGCCGCGCGCCTGGAACCCGGCAAAGATGATGTGATTGCGGGCCTGCCACAAACGGTGCTTGAGGTGGTGACGAATGCGCCCGCCGGTACACATGCCGCTGCCGGCAATGATGATGGCGCCGCGCTCCATGCGATTGATCTGCATCGAGTCCTCCACTGTGGGCGTGGGCGACAGCACCGGCAGAAACTGGCTCAGGGTGTGGGCGCCAAAGTGCCGCATCACACGCTGGTCATCATGATCCAGCGCATCGAGCCACTGGTCATACAGCCGCGTCACCTCGATGGCCATGGGGCTGTCGAGAAACACATGCCAGTTCTGCAGCAGGCCGCGGTGATACAGGCAGCCCAGATGAAACAGCAGCTCCTGGGTGCGACCCACCGCAAAGGCGGGCATCAGGATGTTGCCCCCATCGCGGCTTGCCTGGCGGATGATGTCTTCCAGTTCCGCCACCGTGGCGTCCTGGGAGCGATGATCCCGGTTTCCGTAGGTGCCCTCCATCAGCACCAGATCTGCGGCATCCGGCACCTCCGGCTCGCGCATCAGGACACGATCTGACGCGCCCAGGTCGCCGGAAAACACCAGCCGCCAGGGCCGGGCGCCCCCGCTGTTGAGCGTGACGATGGCCGAGCCAAGAATATGCCCGGCGTCCAGAAAGCGCAGCGTCAGATCGCCTTCGATGGCCACCGCCTGATGCCACGGTACTGGCTGGCAGTACTTCAGCACCGACAATACATCGTCCATGCCGTAGCGCGGTTTGATGAGACGACTACCCGCCCGGCGACGCCGGGTGTTGGCCGCCTCCAGATCGCGCAGGTACAAACTGGCAGCATCCTCCAGCATGATCGCCAGCAGATTGCGGGTGGCTTCCGTGCAATAGATCGGGCCGTGGAAACCTTCTGCCACCAGCAGCGGCAGCAGGCCACAATGATCCAGATGGGCATGGGACAGTACGACCGCGTCGATATCCCGGGGACGGAAATCAAAGCGTTCCTTCTGCAACCGGCTGACACTGTCGCCACCCTGATGCATGCCACAATCCAGCAACAGTCTTGCGCTGCCGGTTTCCAGCAGATGGCACGAGCCGGTGACTTCCCGTGCCGCGCCCAGTGAGGTAATCGTCGCCATCCTACTCCCTGTTATCTGTACTCGCCGTCACACCTGCTCAGCGACCATGGCTGCATATCTGCTCGGCGGCGTAATCCGCCGCATCCCGGTAGGGGCGCAGAATCTGGTCGATCCCGGCATCACGCAGCAGATTCGCATCCTGCTCGTGATGAATGGTGACGGCGATGCGTCCGCGATAGCCCTGAGCACGGAGTGTTTCCGCCAGATTCAGGTTCAGTTTCAGGTCCGGAATACTGCTGATCACCCAGCGTACTGCACCCAGCTCCAGATGTTCCAGAAAGTCACGGCTCTCCAGATCACCATAGGCGACGTTCAGCTTTTCACGCCGGGCCAGACGAATCACTTCCGGGTCAAAATCCAGACCAAGCACACCGACATCCCGGTCATGCAACTGCCTGATCAGGCGCCCGCCATACCGCCCCAGACCGAACACCAGCACACTGGCTTCATCCAGCTTTTCCTGCGCCTGCTCGGCCTCACGGAACGGATTGCGACGCTCGAACGGCCGCAGATAGGGCGCCAGCCAGTCATACAGCTTGCTGGAATAGAGAATCATGTAGGTGGACAGCGTAATGGTCACAATACCCACCAGCGTAATCAGCCCCAGAGTATTGTCGTCCACATGCCCGAGGGCGATCCCCATGGCCACGAAGATAATTGAAAATTCACTGATCTGCGCCACCGTGAGCCCGGCCAGAAAGCCGGTACGCCGCCGATAGCCCATCACCCCCATGATGATCATGACAATCAGCGGATTACCGATGAGCACGAACAGCGCGAAAATCAGCGCAGCACCCAGTTCCTCGCCCAGCGCCGCGAACTCCAGCTGCGAGCCCAGATGCACAAAGAAAAACAGCAACAGAAAATCACGCACACTGGTCAGTCGCGCGTTCACCGCCTCGCGATAGCGGGTCGAGGCGAGCGAGAAGCCCGCCAGGAAAGCCCCCACTTCCTTGCTGAAGCCGATCATGTCACCCAACGCCGCCAGCGAGGTGCCCCAGGCGATGGCAAACACCAGCAGCAGCTCTGGCGACCTGGCCAGCAGTTCCATCAGGCGTGGCAGGATGTAGCGCATCATCACCGCCACCAGCACAATCGCCGCCGCCAGTTTGGCGACGATGCTCAACACCAGCATGCCGGTCTGCTCGGCATCGATGCCCTCGCTGGCGCTCATGCTGCCCACCACCATCATCGCGATGACCACCGCGATGTCCTGGACGATCAGGAAGCCCATGGCGATACGCCCGTGGAGCGAATCGATCTCGCGCTTGTCGGACAGCAACTTGACGATGATGATGGTGCTCGAAAAGGTCAGCGCCACGGCGACATAGGTCGCCTTGACCCAGTCCATCCCCAGCCCCAGACCAATCAGAAAACCGAAAATAATTGTAAAAGTGAGCTGCCCCAGCCCCGTGGCCAGCGCCACCGGCCCCAGGTGACGCACCAGGCGCATATCCAGCTTCAGGCCGACCACGAACAGCAACACTGTCACGCCGATTTCGGCCAGCAGTTCAATCTCGCTCTCGGCGCTGATCAGGTTCAGCAGCGCCGGGCCGATCAGTATCCCCACCAGAATAAAGGCCACAATCAGCGGCTGGCGCAAGCGCACAGCGATAGCGCCCACTACGGCGGATGCAAACAGCAATGCCGCAAATTCATAATAAAGGTGTTCCATCCAGCCCCCGTCCGTCTGTTTACCTGGCCACCGACCGTACCAACCTTCAACAATAGTCGCTATTCATGTCCCGTGCATCTGCGCGTAGTATGAAATGAAGAGACCCCGAAATCCTCGACAAGGGAGCGTGTCATGACACAGATTGGCCAAGATACCCTGAACACCGCCGCCACACTTGAGGCAGGTCAAGACAAGGTGCACTACTTCAGCCTGGCGAAGCTGGCCGACAAGGGCTGGGGCGATCTGGACAAACTGCCCTTCTCCCTCAAGGTGCTGCTGGAGAACCTGCTGCGCTTCGAGGACGGCAAGACCGTCACCACGGACGATATCGAAGCGCTGGTGCGCTGGCCGGAAACCCGCACCTCCGACCGTGAAATCGCCTACCGGCCGGCCCGCGTGCTGATGCAGGATTTCACCGGCGTGCCCGGCATTGTCGATCTGGCAGCCATGCGCGACGCCATTGTGGCGGCGGGCGGCGACCCCAAACGAATCAACCCGCTGGCCCCGGTGGACCTGGTGATTGATCACTCCGTGATGGTGGATAAATTCGGCAACCCCCAGGCGTTCGCCGAAAACGTGGATATCGAATTCCAGCGCAACCGCGAACGCTACGAGTTCCTGCGCTGGGGCCAGAAAGCCTTCGACAACTTCCGCGTGGTGCCCCCCGGCACCGGCATCTGCCATCAGGTCAATCTGGAGTACCTGGCGCGCGGTGTATGGTCGTCCGAGGGTCCCGACGGCAAGACCTGGGCCTACCCCGACACCTTGGTGGGCACCGACTCCCACACCACCATGATCAATGGTCTCGGCGTGCTCGGCTGGGGCGTGGGCGGCATCGAAGCCGAAGCCGCCATGCTCGGCCAGCCAGTGTCCATGCTGATCCCCGAAGTCATCGGCTTCAAACTCACCGGCAAACTGAAAGAAGGCGTAACCGCCACCGACCTGGTGCTGACCGTTACCGAGATGCTGCGCAAGAAGGGCGTGGTCGGCAAATTTGTCGAGTTCTATGGCCCTGGCCTGGCTGACCTGTCGCTGGCCGACCGGGCGACCATCGCCAACATGGCGCCGGAATACGGTGCCACCTGCGGCTTCTTCCCGATTGATGAGCGCACCACCGAGTACCTGACGCTGTCCGGCCGCGATGACGCCACGATTGCGCTGGTAGAAGCCTACTGCAAGGACCAGGGCCTGTGGCGCCGCAACGACCAGCCGGACCCGGTGTTTACCGATTCCCTGTCGCTGGACCTGGACAAGGTGGTGCCCAGTCTGGCCGGGCCGAAACGCCCGCAAGACAGGGTGGCCATGACCGACGTGAAGAAGGTCTTCCTGGATGTGCTGCGCGATACCCTGGGCAGCGACACCGACATCGCCGACCTGGAAGGCGAAGGTGGCGGGCAGACCGCCGTGGGCGGTACTGAACATGCTGGCGCCGTACCCATCACCATCGAGGGCGAGAAGCACATGCTGGGCCACGGTGATGTGGTGATTGCGGCCATCACCTCCTGCACCAACACCTCCAACCCCAGCGTCATGCTGGCCGCTGGGCTGGTGGCCAAAAAGGCCGTGGAAAAGGGGCTGCGCCGCAAACCCTGGGTCAAGACCTCCCTCGCCCCCGGCTCCAAGGTCGTCACCGATTATCTGGCCCAGGCCGGCCTGCAGGATCAGCTCAATGAACTGGGCTTCAATCTGGTCGGCTACGGCTGCACCACCTGCATCGGTAACTCCGGCCCCCTGCCCGAAGAGATCGACAAGGCCATCGCCAAGGGCGATCTGGTGGTCGCCTCCGTGCTGTCCGGCAACCGCAACTTCGAAGGCCGCGTGCACCAGAGCGTGCGCGCCAACTGGCTCGCCTCACCGCCGCTGGTGGTCGCCTATGCCCTGGCCGGCACCGTGAAGATCAATTTCGACAAAGAGCCTATCGGCTATGACAACGATGGCAAAAAAGTCTTTCTGAAAGACATCTGGCCCAGCAGCAGCGAAATTCAGAAAGCCCTCACCTCCGTAACCGGCGACATGTTCCGCAAGCAGTATGCGTCCGTGTTCGACGGCGACGAGATGTGGCAGTCGCTGCCCGTGGGCGACGCCATGACCTACGGCTGGCGCAGTGACTCCACCTATATCCAGCACCCGCCCTTCTTCGAAGGGCTGAGCAAGGAGGTGCCGCCCGTCACCCCGGTGAAGGATGCCCGCATTCTGGCGCTGCTCGGTGACTCCATCACCACCGACCATATCTCACCGGCCGGGGCCATCAAGGGCGACAGCCCCGCAGGCCATTACCTCCAGGGCCACGGCGTGGAGCCGATCGACTTCAACTCCTACGGCTCACGGCGCGGTAACCACGAAGTCATGATGCGCGGCACCTTCGCCAACATCCGCATCCGTAACGAAATGGTGCCGGACACCGAAGGCGGCTTTACAAAGCACATGCCCGGTGGTGAGGAGCTGCCGATCTACGGCGCCGCCATGCGCTACCGCAAGGACGGCGTGCCGTCCGTGGTCATTGCCGGCAAGGAGTACGGCACCGGCTCCAGTCGTGACTGGGCCGCCAAGGGCACGAATCTGCTGGGCGTACGCGCGGTCATCGCGGAAAGCTTCGAACGCATTCACCGCTCCAACCTGATCGGCATGGGCGTGCTGCCGCTGCAATTCCCGGAAGGCACCGACCGCAAGACGCTGAAACTGGATGGCAGCGAGGAAGTGGATATTCCCGAGCTGAACGACAAGATCAGGGCGGGCCAGCAGGTCGAGGTGATATTCCGCAAGGGAGGGAAGAGTGAAAAAGTCACCATGCTGTGTCGTCTGGACACCGCCACCGAGGTGGAATACTTCCGCCACGGCGGCATCCTGCACTATGTGCTGCGCAACATGATGTCGTGACTGGCAATGATCCCGTGACGCATGGCGCCGCCGTCAGGCGGCGTCATTACCCTCGGGTGGCAGAAATGGTTCGCGCAGGTGATCGGCAAAGCGCTCGCACACGTCGGTCCAGGTAAAGATGCCCGCAAGCCGGTCGTGGTGCACGATCACGACCACGGACTGGTGGCTTTCGGCCATCATTTCCAGCACCTGGTCTGCACGCATGTGAGCGTCGACGCAGGGCACGGGCTCCATCCATTCCACCAGGGCATCGGGGGTATCCGGCAACGCCGCCAGGGTCACCAGGCCGATGACCTGATGTTCGCTGTCGGTGACCGGCAGGTGGTGAATCCCCTGCCGCATCATCAGGGTGCGCGCCTGGGCGACGGTGCCGCTGGCTTCCAGGTGCCAGGGGAACGGTGTCATCAGGGCACTGATTGCTGGTATGCGCTTCATCCCGGGTTCCTCGTTGCCATGTCCTTGTCGTATGGCCTCTCCTGAGCCTACACCCTGAGCCGGTCGGCAGACAGATGCGATGCCGGGCGGCGGATTTGCTATGATCCAGCTTTCAGCGTATCCGTCGGAGTGACTGACCCTCCAGCGGGGAGGCGCAGAGGCGGGGTACGCCCTTCCGGGACCGCTCAAGCCATCCATGGGCGCTCTTTCTTTGGCCATCCATGGCCA
>PNLU01000089.1 GCA_013823245.1 Alcanivorax sp. | reverse complement strand
ACAGCCCGGCAAAAGCAATGAGCGAGGGATGCCGGATCAGGGCTCCACGTACTCGACGATTTCCAGGTCGAAACCGGACAGCGCGTTGAACTTCATCGGTGAGCTGAGCAGGCGCATCTTGCGCACGCCCAGCTCGCGCAGGATCTGCGAGCCGGTGCCGATATTGCGGTAGGCCCGGCTGTTGCCCTGCGCGGCCTGCCGCTTGCCGGCAAAGAAGCTGTCGATCATCGACTGCATGTGGTTGGACACATAGTCCTGACCCAGGATGATCACCACCCCTGCTTCACTGCTGGACAACTCCTCGAGCACGCGATGCATGTTCCAGCCGGTCTTGCCATTGATCTGCGCGCTCATGAGATCACGCAGCGGATCAACCTGGTGCACGCGCACGGTCGTCACCTGCTCGGGCGTCGGCTCACCCTTCACCAGGGCCACGTGGGTCATGTCGTCCACCGTGTCGCGGAACGCAATCATGCGGAAATCGCCATACCAGGTGGGCAACACATGCTCGCTGACTTTTTCCACGGTCTTTTCATTGAGCATGCGGTATTCGATCAGATCCGCGATGGTGCCGATCTTCAGGTCATGCTGCTCGGCGAATGTTTCCAGATCCGGGCGGCGCGCCATGGAGCCATCTTCATTGATGATTTCGCAGATCACACCGATCGGCTCACAGCCCGCCAGCACTGACAGATCGCAGGACGCTTCGGTGTGTCCTGCACGGTGAAGCACGCCACCCGGTTCTGCCATCAATGGAAAGATATGGCCGGGTTGCACGATGTCTTCCGGTCTGGCATCACGCGCGGCGGCAGCCAGGATGGTGCGGGCGCGGTCAGCCGGGGAAATACCCGTGCTCACGCCCGTAGCCGCTTCGATGGACACGGTAAACTTGGTGCCAAAACCCGAACTGTTGCGCTGCACCATCAGCGGCAGGCCCAACTGCTCACACCGCTCGCGGCTCATGGGCATGCACACCAGGCCGCGCGCGTAACGGATCATGAAGTTGATCGCTTCCGGCGTTACATGCTCGGCCGCCATGACGAGGTCGCCCTCGTTCTCGCGGTCCTCATCGTCCATGAGAATGACCATGCGCCCGGCACGGATGTCGTCGATCAGTTCCTGGACTGTATTGAGCTTCATGCAATCACCTTTTCAGAAAACCGTGCTCGGCCAGAAAGCCCAGCGTAATGCCGTGGTCCGTGCCCACACCGGGCTCGGCGGCGCGCTCGCCCAGCAGCAGCCGCTCAAGATAGCGGGCAATGATATCAACTTCCAGATTCACGCGCGTGCCCACCTTCCAGATGCCGATGGTGGTCATGTCCTGGGTATGCGGAATAATGTTCAGGGAGAAGACCGCGCCGTCCACGCTGTTCACCGTCAGGCTGATGCCATCCACCGTGATCGAGCCCTTCTGGGCGATATAGCGCGCCAGACCGGCGGGCGCTTCGATGTCGATGCGCGTGGAGCGCCCGTCCGGACGCATGGCCACGACATGGCCGACACCATCCACATGGCCGGACACCAGATGGCCGCCCAGCCGCGTGCTCGGGGTCAGCGCCTTTTCCAGGTTCACCGGCGAACCGGTCTTCAGGGCCCCCAGCGAGGTCTTGTCCAGGGTTTCCAGTGACACGTCTGCGGTGAACCCGTTGCCCGGCAGGCTGGTAACCGTCAGACAGACCCCGTTGACGGCAATGGAATCGCCGAGCTGTACGTCACCCAGATCAAGCGCCCCGGTGCCCAGCCGCAGGGTGACGTCGCCCCCCTTGGGGGTCAGCGCCAGCACTTCACCTTTTGCCTCGATAATGCCGGTAAACATCAGCAGTCTCCGTTATGTCAGCCGCAGGGTCAGGCGCACATCGTCCCCCACCTGCCGCAGGTCAACCAGGGTCAGGGCAATCTTGTCCGCCATATGCTCCAGGCCCGGCAGATGCAGCAGCGGCCGGGCGGCATCGCCCAGCAGTACCGGCGCCAGGTAGACAATCAATTCATCGGCGCAGCTCGCCGCCAGAAAAGCGCCGGCCAGCGTTGGCCCCGACTCCACCAGCACTTCATTGCAGCCGCGACGGCCCAATTCAAGCAGGATGGCTTCAGGATGCCAGTCACCGCCCAGCACTTCGGCGCCCGCGCGCCGCAGCGCCTCAAGCTGCGCGCCGCGCGTCGCCTCCGGCGCACACAGCAGCAAGGCACCGCCTGGGCCCATCACGACCGGCGCCTGCGCCGGGGTACGCAGCTGGCGGTCGGCCACCACCCGCAGCGGCTGGCGCACCGGCAATACCGGATAGGTCGCCTGCACCCAGCTTTCCGGGCGCACGGTCAGGGCAGGCGCATCGGCCAGCACCGTGCCGCTTCCGGTAATGATCGCGCTGCTGGCCGCCCGCAGCTGCTGAACGTCTTCCCGCGCCGCCGGGCCGGTAATCCACTGTGACTCGCCCGAGGCCATGGCCGTGCGACCATCCAGGCTCGCCGCCAGCTTGATGCGCACATAGGGGCGCCCGGTCTCCATGCGGCGGATAAAACCCGGGTTCAAGGCCCGCGCCTCGTTTTCCAGCAGGCCGCACTCCACCTCGATACCGGCCTCACGCAACCGCGCCAGCCCCTGCCCCGCCACCTGCGGGTTCGGGTCCGCCATGGCCGCCACCACGCGAGTCACACCGGCTGCCACCAGCGCGTCGGCACAGGGCCCGGTGCGGCCGGTATGTGAGCATGGCTCCAGCGTGACGTAACAGGTCGCGCCGCGCGCTGCCTCACCGGCCTCCGCCAGCGCATGCCGCTCGGCATGGGGCTCGCCCGCGCGGGCATGCCAGCCGCGCCCCACCACCTGCCCGTCACGTACCAGTACGCAACCAACACGGGGGTTGGGGTCCGTTGTAAAACGCCCCTGGCGGGCCAGGCGCAGGGCCTCGACCATATACAGGCGATCAGCGCGGGAACGATCAGACTCGGACATAGCGGGAGCCTCGGTCAGGGGCAGACGGTCGCAGGCAGATCAGCGGCCACGCTTGGCGGTCGGAGTACGGACACTCTTTCCCGCACGTCCCGCCTTCTCCAGCCGTTCCACCTCGGCACGAAAATCAGAAATATCCTGAAAGCTGCGGTACACGGACGCAAACCGCACGTAGGCCACATCGTCCAGCTGGCGCAGCTCTTCCATCACCAGTTCACCCAGCTCGCGGGCGGGCAACTCGCGCTCACCCGTGGCGCGCAAACGATGGCCGATGCGTGTGATCGACGCTTCCAGTGCCTCCATGGCCACCGGTCGCTTTTCCAGTGCGCGCAGCATGCCTGCACGCAGCTTGGCTTCGTTGAACGGCTCGCGGGTGCCATCAGACTTGATCACCCGGGGCATCACCAGTTCGGCGGTTTCGAAGGTGGTAAAACGTTCGTCGCAGCTCAGACACTGGCGGCGACGACGCACCTGGCCGCCATCAGCGACCAGGCGTGAGTCGATGACCTTGGTTTCCTCTGCGCCGCAGAAAGGACAATGCATGGGAACCTCCGGTCACCCGAGACGATACGCTCAGCCGTATACCGGCAGGCGCTTGCAGATCTCGGCCACCTGGCCGCGTACCCGGTCAATCACAGACTCATCGCCCATGTTGTCGAGGATATCGCAAATCCAGCCAGCCAGTTCGCGGCAATCGCCTTCGGCGAAGCCGCGCGTGGTGATCGCCGGGGTACCGATACGCAGACCGGAAGTGACGAACGGTGAACGCGGATCATTGGGCACCGCATTCTTGTTCACCGTGATGTGAGCGCGGCCCAGGGCAGCGTCCGCATCCTTGCCGGTGATGTCCTGCTTGATCAGGCTGAGCAGGAACAGGTGGTTCTCGGTGCCACCGGAAACCACATCAAAGCCGCGATCCACGAACACCTGGGCCATGGCCTGGGCATTCTTGACCACCTGCTTCTGGTACTCCTTGAAGTCATCGCCCATGGCTTCCTTGAAGCACACGGCCTTGGCGGCAATCACATGCATCAGCGGGCCGCCCTGGCCACCCGGGAATACCGCCGAGTTGATCTTCTTGGCGATGTCTTCGTCGTTGGTCAGCACCAGGCCGCCACGCGGGCCGCGCAGGGTCTTGTGAGTGGTGGTGGTCACCACATCGGCATGCGGGAACGGGTTCGGGTAGACCCCTGCAGCCACCAGACCGGCGACGTGGGCCATGTCCACCATCAGGATGGCGCCCACCTTGTCGGCAATTTCGCGGAAGCGGGCAAAATCCAGCTTCTGGGAGTAGGCGGAGAAACCGGCGATGATCATCTTCGGCTTGTGCTCCACCGCCAGCGCTTCGACTTCGTCGTAGTCGATCAGGCCGGTGTCCGGGTTCAGGCCATACTGCACCGCATTGTAGGTCTTGCCGGAGAAGTTCGGCTTGGCACCGTGGGTCAGGTGACCGCCGTGGGCCAGGCTCATGCCGAGCACCGTGTCGCCCGGCTGCAACAGCCCCAGGAATACCGCCCCGTTCGCCTGAGAGCCGGAATGCGGCTGAACATTGGCAAATGCCGCACCAAACAGCTCGCAGGCCCGGTCAATGGCCATCTGCTCGACCTGATCCACAAATTCGCAGCCGCCGTAGTAGCGCTTGCCGGGATACCCTTCCGCGTATTTGTTGGTCAGCAGCGTGCCCTGGGCTTCGATCACCCGGGGCGAGGCATAGTTTTCGGAGGCAATCAGTTCGATATGCGCTTCCTGACGCTCAACTTCGCCATCGATGGCGCGCTGGAGTTCCGGATCAAATTCCGCGATGGTCATGTCTTTGCCGAACATGTGGGGCCCTTGAAGTTGCTTGAGGTGGGTTTCGAGGAGCGCATATTCTACCCGACTGTGCCGCGCCGCGCACTTGCGGAGGCCTCATGCCAGCATGCACAGCGGTCATCTTCACGCCCGCCATGGCCAAAGGTTGCCAGAGTGCGGGTGAAACCCGGGGAAACAGGCGTATTACATGGATTCCATTACCCAGATCGCCCTTGGCAGTGCCGTGGGCCATGCTGTGCTGGGCCGCCAGATCGGCCGTCGGGCCATCCTCTGGGGCGCCGTGCTCGGCACCCTGCCGGACCTTGACGTCTTCCTGCCCGCCGCCAACGACGTAGCCGCCTTCACCGAACACCGGGGCTTCAGCCATTCGCTGCTGGTCATGGCGGCCGTCACCCCGCTACTGGTGTGGCTGGCCAGGCGCCTGCACCCGGACACCGCGCACCTGCGCGGGCGCTGGTATGCCCTGATCTTTCTGGTGCTGGCTACCCATGCCCTGCTGGATGCCTTCACCGTGTATGGCACCCAGTTATTCTGGCCGTTGAGCGATTACCCGGTCAGCGGCTCAGTCATCTTCATCATTGATCCGCTGTATACCCTGCCACTGCTGATCGGTGTCGGGATCGCCCTGTTCGCCCGGGATGCAGACCGGGGCCTGCGCGCCAATACCGTGGGCCTGGTGCTGAGTTGCCTGTATCTGGCCTGGGCCTGCGGCGCCAAATGGCATACCGGCAACGTGGTGCGCGAGTATCTGGCCCGGGAAAACATGCCTCATGAGCGGGTGCTGACCACCCCGGGCGCCTTCAACACGCTGATCTGGCGCATCGTGGTGATGGATGATGACGGCTATTACGAGGGCTTCTACTCTCTGATCGACGGCCACCCGGCGCCCACTTTCACCCGGCATGTGCAAACACCCGAGCAGCTGGAGCCGCTGCACGCGCTCCCCCATGTGGACCGGCTGCGCCGCTTCACCCATGGCTTCTACAGTGTGCGCGAACAGGACAACACCCTGATCCTGAGCGATCTGCGCATGGGTATGCGTGAGTCCTATGTGTTCCGCTTCGCGCTGGCAACGCAGGACCAGGACACAGGTTGGCAGGCCATCACCCCCTATCAACTGGAAACCCGCTATAGCAGTGGCCAGTTGGGCTGGCTGTGGCGGCGCCTGCGGAACCCGGATAATGAATAACTAGAATGAAAAGCGCGCCTGCAGTTGCAACGTCAGGCTGTGAGCGCGATGCACGACCAGTTCATCGGTCCCCAGTTGCAGCGCCAGGCGGCGCTGCCGGTCACTGACACCCAGATGCCATTGCCCCATACGGGCTTCATACCCGGCATACACTTTAACGTCACCCTGCTGCAGGCTGACACCCGGCCGCAGGTATAACCGTTCCAGAAAATACTCCCCGTCCAGACGCCACTGCCAGCGGCCATGCTGCCAGCGACTTTCAAAGCGCGTGTAACGCGGCAACGGTTGATGGAAACCGGACACACCCCGCACCCCACTGAACAGTGGCCGCAGGCTGAAGCCGTCATCATTGCGCCCTTCGCTATCGACACCGCCCCGCGTAAACGGCGCATCGCGCCACACCAGCCGGGACCAGACATCCTGCATCTCCAGCGCCAGGAAAAGACGCTCACCCTGCCAGTGCAGCCGCACATCCAGTGCAGCGCCGTAGCCATCCGGTGCGGGCACCTGATGATCAAACAGCAGATCGTGACTGTAGCGATAATCGATCGTCGCCTGCCCGGCGTAGCGGTCTTCGTCGGCAGACAACTGCCCCTGCAACCGGCCTTCCTGCAAATCCATCCCCTGCAGCAGACTGACCCAGGCATCGACACCGAAACCCGATGACGTATTCCCATGCCAGCCGATTCTGAGCCCCTGGCTGCGCTGATGCCGGGCGTCCAGGAACAGCGTGTAATCACGATCCTCTGCCAGCGGTTGATCGTTGCGGTCGCGCCAATAAATGTCAGCGGTATCCGGCGAGAAACGCAGAACATAGTCGTAGCGCTGGATATACGCCAGCGACACCGAACCCGACTGTACCCCCAGCAACAACCGGTTGCGGGTCCAGCCCTGACGCCCGTCACGCAATGGCGATTGCCACTGGCCCGCAAAGGCCTTGACGGGCACCGGTTCGGCCACCGCCCGGGAGGTCAGCTCTGCCAATATCGTCTGGGCAAAAGCGGGGGTGCCCGCGCAGGCCATCATCATGACCAGTACGCGGGCGCCCCTCCGGATCAACGTCATCGACGCGGCTTCAGTAGAGCGTTTCGATGCTGCCGTCGCGCCAGCTGATCAGCAGCGTGCCGTTCTCATCACGCACCGTGCCCAGATCGGCCCCGTCGCGCATGATCACACCGGCACCCCGGTTCGGATCAATCTGGATCGACATGCCCTGAGTGTCGTCGATGGTGATCAGTGGCAGGTCCGCATCGGCCAGTGCATCAGCCAGTGAGTCAGCATCGCTGTCCAGCTCGGTCCGGAAACGGATGGTGTCATTCCCCAGCACCGCAGTGAGGGAAAACTCGGCATTCAGGAAGCCGGTACGCGTAGCCACCAGTGTGATATCGCCTGCGGGCAGGTTGTTGGCCAGGCGCGCAAAGGTGTTCAGGGAGAACGTGCCAGCCAGGAAGTTCTCTGCGTCTTCATTGACCGCCACATCCTCCAGATCCGTGACCTCGAAGCTGCCCACATTGTCCAGCTGCAGTGCAAAGCTGGCGCGGAAATTCGTCTCGCCCGCCTGGAAATCACCCGACAGGGTGAGTACACGGGGCACAATCAGCAACTGACGCGCCAGCGTGGCACCCTCGGCGTCCCCCTCGAGATCCAGTTCATCACCGATGGCGCCGGCCAGTGAGGCATTGCGCACCAGCTGCAAGCGGAAGTTGCCGGTAAAGGCGCCTGCTTCCACGCCAGGTGTCGCGCCCCGCGAAATGGTCAGGCCACCGCGAAAATCGACTTCTTCGAGCACCAGAGTGGCTGGCGGGAAATCGCCCTCGAGTTCGTTATCACCCAATGGCAACTCAAACGCCTCGTTAAGGCGAATCAACAAGCGCGTCTCGTCGTCCACCTCGAACTGGTTGCCACTGCGCTGCGCGGTGCCGCCCAGCGATGCGGTGAAGACCGGCCCGATGGTCACCAGCTCCTCATCCAGATCCGCCATCACATCCGCAAGCCCGACGGAGATATTGAGCGTCGCGCCACGCAGGCTGCCGGCAGACAAGGTCGCTGTCTCGCCATCGCCGCTCACGACGACAGTGCCCGCAGCGGTGTCGATATCCCGGCCTTCCAGGCCATCCTCAAAGAAATCAAACATCTGCGTCAGCGCATCTTCCAGCGAAATGTTCTCGCCATCACCGATCAGCAGATGCACCGCCATCGCCACAGCCGCCTCACCAAAGTCGTTCGGCATGCCGTTGAGGTCGTCATCTTCGTCCACCAGCAGATTGGCGACGTGCCCGACATCGTCCAGACGGGCGCGCACCGTGTCACGCACCTCGAAGTTGTTGTCGTTATCCAGATAGGTATTGATAAAGTCCTCGACAACACCCCGCAGGCGGGCCACAAACTGCTTCGCTTCTGCCACCGCATCTTCCGGAATATCCAGCTCGGCATCGGCCACACAGGCGCCCGGGACGCAGCTCTCGAGCACCGCATTCACCGGCTCGCTCGCCAGCGTTGCCGCAACATCCAGGCCATTGATCTCGACATTCACGGCATCGCGCACATCGCTGATGGCACCGGCCAGTTGATCAATGCTGTCGCGCTGCAGGCTGTTTGCCGCAAGGTCCGTTTCCAGCGCAGCAATCACCGCCGAGAAGTTTCCACCTTCCTGCGCCGCCAGAACGGCAAAGGAGGCATTCAGCAGGGTGTCGCGTACGTCGGCAATGTCAGCCTGGTTGTTGGCCACTGTCAGATCCACCGGCTGCATCAGTGCGGGGTCCCGCGCCAGGCCCAGCAGGTTGCGCACCACGTTGTTGGAGGCGCGCACATTCCGCACCCCGCTCGGCTGACCGGCATAGTGACGTTCCACCAGGGTGGTCAACGGCGTAATGGCGGCCCCCACCGTCAGGGAGGTCGCATCCACCTGCACCAGGCTGCTCATCTCGAACGTCAGGGGGTAGGCCTGCCCGAACACCACGGCCGGTGTCTCGCCCACAGCGGGCACACAGACCGGCGCATCACAGACCACCGTGGCGGCATCCCGCTCACCGCGTTCTTCCGGTGTCGGCGCCCGCAACAGCAGTCGAACGGCGCCCTGAGTACCGGACGGCAGCGCCAGACTGTAGGTGCCGTTCACCGGATCGGTAAAGGCCGTTGCCAGCGGCGACGCCTCGGCGTCATCTGCCGGAAAGGCTTCAACCACCGCATTACGCACGATGCCCTTGGCAGCACCGCCGCCCAGCGTCGCGCCCTCGGCCGGCGCCCGGGGCGAAGAGGAAGAACTGCCACCGCACGCGGTCAGCAGCAACGCAGCCATCGTGACACTCACCACGGCTGTCAGGGGACGGAAATGACGAAAACGCGCCATCACATTACTCCTTGTCAAAGATGGGATAAAACTGTCCCTGGTTTGGATGGCCCTCACGCCCGCTTTGAACACGGCCTTTCATCACGTCGCGCTTTCGGATAGCGTATGCAGCCTGATGGATGTCGGGGTGTGCCCCCGACAAACCCCTGGATAACCCTTTGATTTTTATGGCAGCCCGCTAATGTCTCAGTACATCTTCACCATGGATCGGGTCGGCAAGGTCGTCCCGCCCAAGAAACACATCCTCAAGGACATTTCCCTGTCGTTTTTCCCGGGCGCCAAGATCGGCGTGCTTGGCCTGAACGGTTCCGGGAAATCGACCCTGCTGCGCATCATGGCCGGGGTCGACAAGGACTATATCGGCGAGGCGCGCCCCCAGCCGGGCATCAAGATCGGCTACCTGCCCCAGGAACCGGAGCTGGACAACAGCAAGAACGTGCGTGAAATCGTCGAGGAATCCCTGGGCGAGATTCGCAGCGCCCAGCAGCGACTGGAAGAGGTCTACGCAGCCTATGCCGAAGAAGGCGCTGACTTCGACAAGCTGGCGGAGGAGCAAGGTCGCCTGGAAGCGATTATCGAAACCGCCGATGCGCACAATCTTGAGCGCAAGCTGGAAATCGCCGCCGATGCCCTGCGCTTGCCGCCCTGGGACGCCGAGGTCAAACACCTCTCCGGGGGTGAACGCCGCCGTGTAGCACTGTGCCGCCTGATCCTGTCCGCACCGGACATGCTGCTGCTGGACGAACCCACGAACCACCTGGATGCTGAATCCGTCGCGTGGCTGGAGCGCTACCTGCACGATTTCCAGGGCACCGTGGTAGCCGTCACCCACGACCGCTACTTCCTCGACAACTCCTGCGAGTGGATTCTGGAACTCGACCGTGGCGAAGGCATTCCCTGGAAAGGCAACTACACCTCCTGGCTGGAGCAGAAAGAAGCCCGCCTGGAGCAGGAAGCCAAGGCAGAAAGCGCCCACCGCAAGACCGTGGAAAAGGAACTGGAGTGGGTACGCCAGAACCCGAAAGGCCGACGCGCCAAGAACAAGGCCCGCGTCAGCGCCTTCGAAGAACTGGCCAGCCAGGAATTCCAGCAGCGCAACGAAACCCAGGAACTGTACATCCCGCCCGGCCCACGCCTGGGTGAGAAAGTTTTCGACCTCACCAATGTCGCCAAACAGTTCGGCGACAAGCTGCTGTACGAGAACCTGACCATGAGTGTGCCGCGCGGCGCCATTGTCGGCATCATTGGCCCCAACGGCGCGGGCAAAACCACCCTGTTCCGCATCCTCACCGGCGAACAGCAGCCCGACGGTGGTACCGTAGAGATCGGTGACACTGTTGAACTGGCCTATGTGGACCAGAGCCGCGAGGATCTGGATGGCAGCAAGTCCGTGTGGGAAGAAATCTCCGGCGGCGCCGACATCCTCAAGATCGGCAACTTCGAGGTGCCCTCCCGCGCCTATCTTGGCCGCTTCAACTTCAAGGGCCAGGATCAGCAGAAGCGCGTCAAGGATCTGTCCGGCGGTGAACGCAACCGGCTGCATCTGGCCAAACTGCTCAAGCAGGGCGCCAACGTGCTGCTGCTCGACGAACCGACCAACGATCTGGATGTGGAAACCCTGCGTGCGCTGGAAGAAGCACTGCTGGCCTTCCCGGGCTGCGCCGTGGTGATTTCCCACGACCGCTGGTTCCTTGATCGCGTCGCGACGCATATACTGGCGTTTGAAGGCAATTCCGAAGTGGAATGGTTCGAAGGCAGTTACACGGAATACGAAGCCTATCGGCGCAAGAAGTTGGGGGACGACGCCTTGCAGCCGAAGCGGACAAAATATAAAAAAATCGGAGTCTGAATCAGGCATGAGCACCGAAAAGCGTCGCTATACGCGGACACCGTTCGATGGCGAGGCGCATCTCGCCATCGACGGCAATCTCTTCAGCATCGAAGTGATGGATCTGTCGCTGCGCGGCGCGCTGGTCAATGAGCCGGCAGGCTACCCTTTGCCTGTCGGCGCTCACTGCACACTGAAACTGCTGCTCGAAGACTCCGACATCCACATCCCGCTGGAATGCACCGTGGTGCGCTCCGCCCGCAACATGGCAGGCCTGTCGTTCGAGCGCATCGACGTCGAGGCCATGCAGCACCTGCGCCGCCTCCTGGCCCTGCACCTTGGCGACGACGAAGGCCCGGATCGTCTTTGGCTCGAAGAGCCGTTGTCTGAGTAGAAAAGCTCGTTCCATTCTTTGTCGTTCGGTGGTGTGGCCTGCGGGGCGGGGTATGCCTTTTCTGGACACGCCGTAAATACGTCCCTGTAGGCTTGCGTTCGGCATCCATGCCTCTCGACAGTCCAGAAAAGGCATACCCCACCCCGCAGGCCGTCACGTTCAGGGATGTCCGTTCACTGCGTGCCAATCGCAAGCCGCTTCTGGCTGAATGCTCAACGCAAGAACAAAACTTTCGGCTAACTGGAAGTTGTTAAGCGGGCTGCGCGTGACGGCCCTCGGGGGGTGGGTAAGGGGTTTCTGGACCTTCGAGAGGCATGGATGCCGAACGAGAGCCCCCATGGATGGGTTCACGGCGTGTCCAGAAACCCCTTACCCACCCCCCGAGGGCCACAACCACCACAACAACCAGACATGGAAAACGCTCAAAAGAACGCTCAGAGCTGCTCCAAATGAAGTGGCCTAATGATCTTGGACACCGACGAAGGTGGTAAACTGCCACTCACTGAAGAGGTGTCCAAATTTTGAGCAGACGATCGTTCTCC
>PNLU01000088.1 GCA_013823245.1 Alcanivorax sp. | reverse complement strand
ACCCAGCAGGGCGCCAGTCACCAGACGTCCGCTACCCTGACTCAGGTAGATGCGCCCCTGTTCCTGCGCCAGCACGCGCACGGGATAGAGGGTGTCGGTCACCGCGCTGGTCAGGTCCGCCGCGACATCCGGGAACAGCAATTCTCCGATCCGGTCCCGCTCCCGCTCGGGGTCGATGTCCGCATCGCGCAGTCGCCGCCGCAGATCAGTGGGGGTCTCGCGATAGACAAAGGTGTCAGCGCGCACCACTTCGCCAGTGGCCGTCTCGATCAGACGGTAGTGAATACGCACCACCGGCTCCAGATCATTGAAGGTGGCGCCGTAGTAACGGCGCTGCGGGCGGCCAAGCTGAAAGTCGCGGATTTCGCCGACCAGGACCAGGTCTGCGCCCATTTCACGGCCCAGCTGTAACTGGGCGGCAGGCAGCAGGCTGCTGGCGGACAGCGTCTGCTCCTGGTCCAGGTCACCGCTGAAGTCGCGATCCAGGACGCGCAGGCGTCCGCTCTGCGTCAGGCTGGCGACCAGGGCGTTGCGCAGCCGGGCACTGACTTCCGGGGCGGGCAGCACGGTGCCCAGATCAAAAGCGGCCTGGCCGGTGCGGAAGCTGCCCACCGCGACCGAAGGCAGGTGGCGACGGTCAGGGCCAGCGGGCTGATAGTCGAGCAGCTGGGCTTCGATGTCCGCCTGCCAGAGCCCGTCGCTGATTTGCCGGGTGGCCAGCACCCGGTAGCCTGAAACGGCCGCCAGGGTGGGCAGCTGGGCCTCGGGTTCGCTGTACCAGCGTCCGGTGACGATGCCCTGCTGCACGACCCATTCGCTGACCTGTGTCCGGAAGGCCGGGTCCAGGGTGACAACCACCCCAAGGCCCTGGCGGGCCGCTTCCACCAGCGCGTTAGCCACCGCCTGTTGCGGTGAACCGCCGTAGCCGCTGGCGTTGCGGGTGACCGTTTCGGCGGCATGGCTGTTGAGCGCCAGGCTGACGCTCAACAGCAAGGCAAGCAGAAGCGATGGCAGTCGCATGGCATCCCCCCTCGCGGGATTACATCCCGAACAGTCGACGTGATTGGGTCTTGCGGATTTCTTTCTCGCTGGACCACTCGATGATGCCGGTTTCCAGGTTCATCATGTTCAGCGTGAACTTGTAATAGACATCGCGGGTGCGGTTGTCGCGCTTGACGATACTGGTCAGGGCGCCATACATCATGAACTCGGCACCGATCTGCCGACCCATGGATACGGCGGTGGCTGGATCAACCATGCCGCTCTGGGTCTGGAAGTCCATTTGCTCGCGCACGCGGTCCACCACGGTCATGTCCACGAAACGGAATTTGCCGGACTGGATCAGGCGGGTACGAATGCTGTCGGTAACCGATTCGGTATCGATGTGTTCGACGGTGCGGTTCTGAACGCGGTCCACAAACACCACGGGGCGGCGTTCGGCGGTCAGCTGGACCACCGGCGGGAAGCGCAGCAGGTCGTCCACCATGGAGGTGGCAATCATCTGCAGATCGGTGGAACCGAAATCCACGGTGACTGTTTCCGTGGCCGTGGCGTCGCCATATTGCACCCGGGTACAGCCGGTTACGGCCAGCGCCATCACCATCACAGCCAGTGTCAATGCACGCATCATCGCGTTGTCTCCTTCAGATCAATGATGGCCGGAGTTACTGTTCCCGGACCCAGACTTCAAAACGTACCGCCGAGGCATTCGGCGCCACGCCCTGCAAACGTTCCTCGCTGCGGCCGGCCAGCTGGCGCGGGCGCCACGGCTCCCCGTCCGGGGCGATCTCGAAACCGTTGCGATCATACCAGCGGAACTTGTACTGGTATGAGAGGGCAAAGGCCGAGCGATTGCGCACCAGGACCTGCGTGCGGATCAGATCACCGGCCTGGGCACGGTTCACCTCCAGCAATTCCAGGCGACCGTCCAGCGATACGCTGTCGTAACGCATCACGTTGCGGTCTTCTTCAGGCAGGGATGAGGTAGTGGCGCAGGCGGCCAGCAGCAGGGGCAGCAGCACCAGGGCAAGGTATTTCATCGTTGTTCCTCCAGGGCGGGCATCACGGTTACGTGCAGGCGGGTTCCGGTATCGATGACACGCACCAGGGTCATGCCCCCTCTGGTAACCGGAATTTCCACGTTAGCACTGCCTCCTGACCCCGACAACCTGAGAGTCTGCTGGCCCGGCGGAAGTTCCAGCCGGGCGACCTGGGCGTAGGCGGGCAAGGTCAGCCAGCTGCGCAGATCGGCGGTTTCAGAAACCAGATTATAGACCTGAGTGGCGAAGGCGCCGAAAAGTCCCAGGTCGTCATTGGCGCGCTTTTGCGCCTCGTATTTTGCCGCCGCGCGCAGCGTTTGCCGTGCCAGCATGCCGGGCACGGCTTCACGCAGGGCGCGCGCGGCCATACCGCTGACGGCGGTGGCCACTTCCGTGCGCGCGGGGTCCTGCCCGTTATGTTCTATGCGCAGCGGGGCTGGGCCGACCAGGTCGCCGCCGTAGGTGGGGAAGGCAATGGCAAAGTATCCGTGAATGGTCGGGATCGGCAGGCTGACTTCTTCACGGGGCGGCACAAAGCCCTGCTCATAGGCGATGACCACCAGCCCCTGATCGCTGACATGGCGGCGGTTCATGCGCGCTTCCACGCGGGCGATGTCGGCTGGCAAGAGGCTCAGGTCGGGATTCACCTCCCAGGCCCGTTTGTAGTCCACCAGGGCATTGTTGTAGTCGCCGATGCCCTCCCGGAAGACCCCGGCAAGATAATAGAAGTAGGCGTTCTGGATGCTGGAGCGCACGCTTGCTGCGGCGCTGTTGAGGCCTGCGAGCTCGCGGCCGAAGTCGCTCACGGCAGCGACCGGTTCACCATCAGCCAGGGCATCGCCGATTTCCCGCTCCCGGCGTTGCTCGGCGACCTGCTGCTCCAGGGTGACGCGGCGGAATTCCACCGCCGCAGCGTCAAGGTCGCCGGTTTGCCAGTAATTCAGTGCCTGCAGACCATGCACCATGATCCGTTCGTAGTCCTGGCCGCGATACGGAATGGCATTGTCGTTGACCATCAGGGCGGTCAGGCCGGCGCCTGCACCACTGGCGCGGATACGGGCCTGATCATCCTGCTCATCGTAAAGCCGGATCACTTCGCGGAAATCATCGATACTTTGCGTCAGGTCGTCGGCGATCTGTGCGGCCCGGCCGCGCTCCTGAAGATACAGCAGCCGGTCGGCGCCGCGGGTACGCCGGTTCAGGCGCGTGACGGCGACTTCCGGCTGGTCGCTGGCGAGCGCACTTTTCCACTGCTCGGCCTGCCAGGGATAGGGATTGAACAGCGAGCTGGTGGCACAGCCTGTCAGCAGGGCCGTCAGCAAGGCTCCCAGCAAAACGGGTCGCAGGGAAGACAGAAGCGGGCGCAGGTCGTGTCGCAGCATGGGAAGCCAGTCAGATGCTTGAACCGACAAGGTAGCGGTCTGCAGGCGGGCTGTCGAGATGAGGTGCCCGAACGGCGGTGAAGGCCGTCCGGGCGCCGGGCAGGTCGTGGTGCCTCAGAACAACACGCGGGTGCGAATGGTGCCCTGGATGTTGCGCAGTTTTTCCAGTGCGAGCTGGCTGTACTCGGCGTCCACGTCTATCACGACGTAGCCGATCTTCTCGTTGGTCTGCAGGAACTGGGCGGCGATGTTGATGCCGTTGTCCGAGAACACCTGGTTGATCTGGCTGAGGATGCCGGGCACGTTGGCGTGAATATGCAGCAGGCGATGCATGCCGGGGTGTGACGGCAGAGCCACTTCCGGGAAGTTCACGGCAGACAGCGTCGAGCCGTTGTCGGAGTAACGCACCAGTTTCTCTGCCACTTCGGCGCCGATGTTTTCCTGGGCTTCCTGGGTGGAGCCGCCCACGTGCGGGGTCAGGATGACGTTATCGAACTCACGCAGTGGTGACAGGAACTCGTCGTCGTTGGACTTGGGTTCTTCCGGGAAGACGTCGATGGCCGCGCCCAGCAGGTGGCCGTCGCGCAGGGCGGCGCACAGGGCATCGATATCCACCACTTTGCCGCGTGCAGCGTTGATCAGGTAGCTCTTGGGCTTCATGGCGCGCAGCTGGGGCTCTTTCATCATCCAGCGGGTGTTGGGGGTGTCCGGCACATGCAGGCTGACCACGTCGCTCATGGCGAGCAGTTCGTTCAGGCTGCCCACCTGGGTGGCGTTGCCCAGAGGCAGCTTGGTGACGACGTCGTAGAAGTAGACCTTCATGCCCATGGACTCGGCCAGCACGCTGACCTGGGCGCCGATGTTGCCGTAGCCGACGATGCCGAGTTTCTTGCCGCGCACCTCGTAGCTGTCCTTGGCGGACTTGAGCCAGCCGCCGCGATGGCAGGAGGCATTTCGCTCGGGGATGCCGCGCATCAACATGATGGCTTCGCCCACGACCAGTTCGGCGACGGAGCGGGTGTTGGAATAGGGGGCGTTGAAGACCGGAATGCCTCGGCTGAGGGCGGCGCCGAGGTCGACCTGGTTGGTGCCGATGCAGAAGCAGCCGACAGCCATCAGCTTGTCGGCGGCGGCGAAGATCTCTTCGGTGAGCTGGGTGCGTGAGCGGATGCCGATGATGTGGGCGTCGCGCACTTTTTCCTTGAGGTCATCGCCAGTCAGGGCGCCCTTGAGGAGTTCGACATTGGTGTAGCCGCTCTGGCGCAGGTTTTCCACGGCGGTGTCGTGGATGCCCTCCAGTAGCAGTACGCGGATCTTGTCCTTCTCGAGAGACGTTCTGGCCATGGGTATAATTCCGGTAACCTCTGAAATGGGCGCGTATGGTATCATATCGGGCTTGCAGGAAACCCCCGAAATAGCGATGCCGTCCGTGTGACTGGCTGGTTTCGTGGTAAGGGCCATCGGGGTGCGGTGCACCTTGCCAGGACCCGCCGTGAACCCGTCCCTGGGGGCTTGCGTTCGGCATCCATGCCTCACACAGTCCTGGCAAGGTGCACCGCACCCCGATGGCCGTCACGTTCAGTGGTCGTCATCCAGACCAACATTACAGATTGGCCTCTCCCCCGGAGATTGGAAAACATGAGTCAAAACACCGTTGCAGACCTCTTCCGTCCCCTGCTGGGCGATACTCGCTGCCTGACCGATGCTGACAGCTGTCAGCGCTATGGGGTGGACTGGACCAAGGTCTGGGCGCCTGCGCCCAGCGTGGTGCTGTTACCCGAGACGGTGGAGGAGGTGCAGCAGATCGTGCGCCTGGCCAATGAGCATGGCATTGCGCTGGTGCCCTCCGGCGGGCGGACGGGCCTGTCGGCGGGGGCGGTGGCGGCCAGCGGTGAGGCGGTGGTGGCGTTTGATCGCATGAACAAGGTGCTGGGCTTTGATGCTTACGATCGGGCGGTCACGGTGCAGCCGGGGGTCATTACCCAGCAGCTGCAGGATTATGCGGAGGAGCAGGGGCTGTTCTATCCGGTGGATTTTGCCTCGGCGGGTTCCAGCCAGATCGGCGGCAACATCGGCACCAATGCCGGGGGGATCAAGGTGATCCGTTACGGTATGACGCGGGACTGGATCACCGGACTGAAGGTGGTGACGGGCAAGGGGGATCTGCTGGACCTGAACAAGGGATTGATCAAGAACGCGACGGGCTATGACTTCCGGCATCTGTTCATTGGTTCGGAAGGCACGTTGGGCTTTGTCGTGGAGGCGACGGTGAAGCTGGCGCGGCAGCCGAAGGATCTGGCGGTGCTGGTGCTGGGCGCGCCGGGTTTTGCCGAGGTGATGAAGGTGCTGCATGCGTTCCAGCAGCAGATTGACCTGACGGCATTCGAGTTCTTCTCCGACAAGGCGATGGCGCATGTGCTGGCACATGGGGTGCCGCGGCCGTTTGATACCGAGGCGCCCTTCTATTGCTTGCTGGAATTCGAGCAGCTCTCCGAAGCCACGGCGGATCAGGCCATGGAAATCTTCGAGCATTGCGTCGAGCAGGGCTGGGTGCTGGATGGGGTCATGAGTCAGTCTTTGCAGCAGCTGGAGCAGCTGTGGCAGTTGCGCGAGCGCATTTCGGAAAGCATTGCGCCGCATACGCCCTACAAGAACGATATCGCGGTCAGTGTCAGCAAGGTGCCGGCATTTGTGGAAGAAGTGGACGCGGTGGTGCAACAGGCGTACCCGGACTTCGAGATCGTCTGGTTCGGCCATATTGGTGACGGCAACATGCACCTGAATATTCTCAAGCCTGCGGCACTGGCCAAAGAGGAATTCTTTGAGCGCTGCAATAATGTGTCGAAATGGGTGTTCGAGATCGTACAGAAGTACGACGGTTCGATTTCGGCAGAACATGGTGTGGGGATGACCAAGAAGCCGTATCTGCATTACTCCCGCTCGGAAGCCGAGATCGATTATATGCGCGCCATGAAGCAGATCTTTGATCCCAACGGCATCATGAATCCCGGCAAGTTGCTCTGAGATAGCCCATGACGTATCAACACAAATGGATTGATGGTTCGCCGGTGGATTTGCCGGTGGGCAAGGTGGTGTGTGTCGGGCGGAATTACGCCGAGCATGCCCGCGAGTTGGGTAATGAGGTGCCGACAGAGCCGGTATTGTTCATGAAGCCGGCGACGGCCTTGTGCTCTCTGGATGCGCCGCTGGTCATTCCGCGGAATCAGGGCGCGGTGCACCATGAGGTGGAAATGGTGGTGCTGATTGGTGCGCCGCTGCGCGATGCTTCGGAAGAAGACGCGAAAAAGGCCATTGTGGGTTACGGGATCGGTCTGGATCTGACGCTGCGCGATGTGCAGGACCGGCTCAAGGCGGGGGGCTTGCCGTGGGAGCGGGCCAAGGCCTTTGATGGCAGCGCGCCGGTGTCCGGGATGATTGACGCCCGCGGGGTGTCCACGCGCCAGAATCTGGATGTGATGCTGGATGTGAATGATGCGGTGCGGCAGTACGGCCACACCGGGCAGATGTTGTTTCCGACGTTTCCGCTGGTGGCGGAGATCAGCCGCCATTTCACGCTGATGCCCGGGGATCTGGTGTTTACCGGCACGCCGAAAGGCGTGGGTCCTCTGGAGGTTGGGGACCGGCTGGCCATCCGGCTGGGCAACTTTCTGGTGACGCGCACCGAGGTGGTCTGAGCCCGCCGCCCGCTGCGGCCCTCAGAAGCGCTCGACGCCCTGGGGGGTGGCCATCAGGACGACATCGGCGGGGCGCCGGGCAAACAGCCCATTGGTGACGACGCCGACAATATTGTTGATGTCTTCTTCCAGCTTGATCGGGCGCATGATGTCCAGCCCGTGCACATCCAGAATGATATTGCCGTTGTCGGTGACGAAGCCTTCCCGGTACTTCGGGCGCCCGCCCAGTGCGGTCAGGCGCCGCGCCACGTAGGAGCGGGCCATGGGGATGACCTCTACCGGCAGCGGGAAGGCGCCGAGGCGGTTGACCCGCTTGCTGGCATCCACCACGCAAATGAACTGATCGGCTACAGCCGCGACGATCTTTTCTCGCGTCAGAGCGCCACCTCCACCCTTGATCATCTCGCGGTGACGGGTCACTTCGTCGGCACCGTCCACGTATACGGGGATCTCATTGACGTCGTTCAGCGACAGTACCGTGATACCGTGGGACTGCAGGCGTTTGGCGCTGGCCTCTGAGCTGGCGACAGCCCCACGGATGTCATCTTTCATGGCGGCGAGGCCGTCGATGAAGAAGTTGGCGGTACTGCCGGTGCCGACGCCGACAACGGTGCCGGGCTGGATAAAGGTCAGTGCCATGTCGGCGGCGGCTTTCTTCAGTGCATCCTGATCCATGAGGGGCTATCCGGGTAGTGGTGCGTCGTCGTTCGAGGGCCCAGTTTACGGCAGCAGCGCGTCCGGGTCATGCTGGTAGGCGCAACAGGCCACCGCCCTGTACAATCCTTCACCTCCCGACTGGAAAATCAGGCTCGTATCATGCCGGACCGCTACATCAAGAAGATTCTGCAGGCCCGCGTCTACGACGTGGCCATCGAAAGCCCGTTGCATGAAGTCGGCCTGATCTCCCGTCGCCTGAACAACCGTGTGCTGCTGAAACGGGAAGACCTTCAGCCCGTGTTCTCCTTCAAGCTCCGTGGCGCCTACAACAAGATTGCGGGCCTCACACCGGCCCAGCAACAGCGTGGTGTCATCTGCGCTTCCGCGGGCAACCATGCCCAGGGCGTGGCGTTGGCGGCCAGCTTTCTGGGGCTCAAGGCGGTGATTGTCATGCCGCGCACCACGCCGGAGATCAAGGTGCGTTCGGTCCGTGAGCGGGGCGGCAAGGTCGTGCTGCATGGCGACAGTTTCGATGAGGCGCTGGCCCACGCCCGGGAGCTGGAAGCGCGTGACAATCTGACCTTCGTGCACCCCTACGATGATCCGGAGGTGATTGCCGGTCAGGGTACCGTGGGCATGGAGATACTGCGCCAGCATACGGGACCGATTGATGCGGTATTTCTGCCGGTGGGCGGTGGCGGCCTGGCGGCGGGCGTGGCGGCCTATATCAAGTACCTGCGGCCGGATGTGCGCATCGTTGCGGTGGAACCGGAAGATGCCGCCTGTTTCAAGGCGGCGATGGAAAAGCAGCGTCGCGTGGTGCTGCCTGAAGTGGGTCTGTTTGCTGACGGTGTAGCTGTCAAACAGGTGGGCAAGGAGACCTTCCGGGTGCTTCGCAAGTGCGTGGACGAAGTGATCACCGCCAACACCGATGAAATCTGTGCGGCGGTGAAAGACATTTTTGAAGACACCCGGTCCATTGCCGAGCCGGCAGGGGCGCTGGCGCTGGCGGGCCTGAAGAACTGGGTCAGCCAGCACGGTGCCGAAGGCAAGACGCTGGTGGCCGTGCATAGCGGTGCCAATGTGAACTTCGACCGGCTGCGACATATCTCGGAGCGGGCCGAGGTCGGTGAGCAGCGTGAGGCGATACTGGCGGTGACGATTCCGGAACGCCCCGGCAGCTTCCGGCAGTTTTGCCAGACGCTGGGGCGGCGTGCCATCACCGAATTCAACTACCGTTATCGCGATGAACGTGAGGCCACCATTTTTGTCGGGGTCCAGATCCGCCCCGGTTCGGATGACCTGTCGTCATTGATCCGCACACTGGAAGACAAGGGTTACCCGGTGGTGGACATGACCGGCAACGAGATGGCGAAGCTGCATATCCGCCACCTTGTTGGCGGGCGGGCCATGGCCACGGCGTCCAGCGAAATGCTTTTCCGGGTGGAGTTTCCGGAGCGCCCGGGGGCATTGTTGAAGTTCCTGATGTCACTGGGGAGCCACTGGAATATCAGCCTGTTCCATTATCGCAATCACGGTGCGGCCTACGGGCGGGTGCTGGTGGGCTTCCAGGTGCCCGCAGGCGAGCAGTCCAGGTTGCTCAAGGGCCTCCGTGACGTGCCCTATCCGATGACCGAAGAGAGCGATAATCCCGCCTATCAGTTGTTCCTGCGTTGACGCTTTCCTCACTGTCCATAATGACAGTTAAATGCGGAATATAAGGTCGAATCTCAGAGATTCGGCCTAACCCCTTGACTTATGGTCCGCAATTGTTCATTTTTTGAACCCGTTCCGGTTATGTGCTGTCACATACCGGTAGTCTTTCCTACCCGGCGTTGCAGGCCGGTCTTCGTATGCTACAGGGTGTTTACGTGGCATCGTTTTTGCAGGCAGGGAGTAGCCTCGAAACAGGGCGTTATGAATATGTTGAACGACAAGGCGCGGGGAAGCCTGAAGCAATGAACAAGAAAAAACCTGATGCATTGGTCATTCTGGCAGTGATTTTTGGTCTTGGCGTGCTGGTCAGCACCCTGACCTACGGTGGCAATGAGTCGCGTCATGATCAGATGGCGGCCAGCGCTGGCGTGAAGAGCATTACCGTTACGCGGTAACGATCCACTCTCTGTCTGTCACGATTCCGTCCAGCGGCACATCCCAGGGTGCCGCAACGAGTGCTTGTGTGCCCTGAAAATGGTGCGCTACGCCGAGCAGTACAGGACGGCGTGGTCGACGTGCCAGGTCCGCCAGCGTGCGGTCATAAAACCCCCCTCCCATTCCCAGTCTGTTGCCTGCCCGGTCGAACGCGACCAGGGGCAGCAGTATGACGTCCAGCGTCCAGGCCGGTATCAGATGCCTGCGCTCGGGCTGCGGCTCGCTGATGCCGAAACGGTTTCGTCTCATGCGTTGGCCCGGCCGCCGACACATGAACGTCAACGGACCTGGCCCCACGGCGGGCAGTACCGGCAAGGCCAGTGTTCGGTGGCGCCAGCCGGATGGCCGCACGGATTGCCGGAACAGGTGCTGCGGATCGATCTCGCCGTCGGCGGGCGCGTAAACGGCGATGCGCTGCGCATGGTGCAGAGCAGGCAGTCGGGAAAGTTGTTGTGCCAGATGTCGGGCGGCGATTCGCCGGGCGCCGGGTGTCAGGGCGCGGCGTTGCTGGCGCAGGCGTCGCCGCAGGGCGCGGCGCTGTTGCTGCTGGGCGGCAGTAAGGCCCGGAATCGACATGGCGGATCCTGATGCAAATGCCCGGCGGGAAATAGTGTTCCCCGGTCGTACCGCTGCCGTGGCTTGGCCCTTGAACCCTGCGGTTCAAGGTGGTGGCGTCAGGCCAGCCTTCAGGCTTTCCGCACGGTGGCGGACATGCGCACAGACTCGCCAGTATTCGCCCCCGGTATGTAAAACATCGGCTCAGGGACATCGCCTGGCTGGCGTATACACCAGGGAACACAGGGACATTATATCAGGGCAGCGCCTGCTACGTCAGAGGCGACTTTCCTGCAGGCGGTGATAGGCGCTGATTTCGGCGTCCACCTTGCCGAGCAGCTTGCCCAGCCGCTCGCTGTCAGGCTGGTGTTGCAGGGCCGAGGAGGTTTGCAGGAGTTCGTGGGCCAGGTTCAATGCGGTCATGACGGCAATGCGCTCCAGACCGATCACGTTGGCATCACGCACTTCGCGCATCTGCTGGTCCAGATAGCGGGCCGCTCGCAGCAGGTTGTCACGTTCGCCGGGCGGGCAGGCGACGCGGTATTCCTTGTCCAGCAAATGCACGACAACGGAATCCGACTCACTCATGATTCCTGCTCCAGCGACTTCAGGCGGGTAATGATGGCTTCGACCTTGGCTTTGGCCACGTCGTTCTTCTTGAGCAACTGGGCGCGCTCCTCAAGCAGTCGCAACTCGCGGGAATGCAAGGTCTGGTTCTCTTCTCGCAGCCGGGCACTGATAGTCACCAGTTCCTCGACGCGGGCTTCCAGTTGCCGAAGCTGATCTTCCGATTTCATGGCAGAGTGCGCACTGTTATCCTAAGGAATACCCCCGCTTGTACTATAGAGACGGCCCCGCAGGGGGTCAACGCGCCCCGACACAGGACGATTTCATGGCTCAAGGCACTGCAGACTACTTCGAACCCCTGATGGACGCACTCGGCCAGGCTGGCGTGCGCCACAGCCCGGCGGAACTGCACGGCGTGGTCTGCGGTTTGTTGAGCACCGGCAGTGGTCGCCATGACGCCGAGGTGCTGGGCGTGCTGGGCGCCCATGCTGAACTGGGTGGCCAGTGGCCTGCGGAGGTGTCGGCCTCCCTGCTGGCCTTGCGTGACCTGGCGGCAGAGGGATTCGCCGGGGAGAGCATGGAACTGGTGTTGTTGCTGCCCGACGATGGTGAAGAGCTGGGTCAACGGGTTGCCGCGCTGGCGCAATGGTGCGAAGGCTTTCTGGTCGGCTTCGGCACCGGCAGTGCTGGTCTGAAAGACAGCGAGTTGCCCGCCGGACTGCAAGAAGCGCTGTCGGACCTGGCGGCCATCAGTCAGGTGGGACTGCCGGAAGAGAACAGTGATGACGAAGAGGAAATGTTTGCGCAGATCAGCGAGCACACCCGCATGGCTGCCCTGATGGTCTTCACGGAAATGGTCATGGCCCGCGACCAGAGTAAAGCCCCCGGCACCACCACGCCGCCGCCGGTGACGCACTGACCGTTGAAGTATTGAGTTGTAGCGCAGGAGACAGCATGTCGATTACCCGCCAGGAGTTTGCCCGCCGTCGCCGCCAGTTGATGGCGCAGATGGAAGACAACAGCATTGCGATCTTGCCCGCCGCCCCCGAGCGCACCCGCAACCGCGATGTCGAGCACCCTTACCGGCAAGACAGCGATTTCTGGTACCTGAGCGGCTTTCCGGAGCCGGAAGCGGTCATGGCGTTGATCCCCGGCCGGGAGCATGGCGAGTTCGTGCTGTTCTGCCGTGACCGTGACCGCACCATGGAAATCTGGAACGGCTACCGTGCCGGGCCCGAGGGGGCGGTGAAAGAG
>PNLU01000087.1 GCA_013823245.1 Alcanivorax sp. | reverse complement strand
TCTCGGCTACAGGCGCAGGGGGGGTAGCGCGCGAAAAGTATCCCGCAGGCCGTCGGACCAGGCCTCGCGCAGCGCCGTGTAAAAGGCATGGCGCTCGTCGATATGATAGTGACGGCTGCCGTCGAAGCTGTCCTGGGTATACAGCATCGCGTCCAGCGGCATGCCCACGGACAGGTTGGAGCGGATGGTCGAGTCGAAGCTGATCAGGGCGCACTTCATGGCTTCATCCAGCGGCAGCCGGTAATCCACCACCCGGTCGATGATCGGCTTGCCGTACTTGCTCTCGCCAATCTGGAAATAGGGCGTGTCCACGGTCGCCTCGATGAAGTTGCCCGCAGGATATACATGGAACAGACGGCAGGGTTCGCCCCGGATCTGCCCGCCGACCAGGAAGCTGCCGCCGAAATCGACACCGCTGCCCTGCCCCTGCCCGCCATCCCGATGGATGACCTCGCGCAGGGTGCTGCCCACCAGCTCGGCCACGTCGTACAGGCTGGGCACCTTGTACAGATGGCGCGGCGCATCATCGCGAATACGATTGCGCAGCAGGCTCAGAACGCTTTGGGTGGTCGCCAGGTTGCCCGCCGTCATGAGCACGATCAGACGCTCGCCTTCACGCTCGAAACGGTGCAGCTTGCGGAAGGTGGCAATATGGTCCACCCCGGCGTTGGTGCGGGAATCCGCCGCGAAGATCATGCCCTGTTCCAGGCGCATGGCCACGCAGTACGTCATGCCTGTTCTCCGGTAATACGCGCCAGCGGTAGCCCGCGCTCGATGGCGCAGAGCATAGCGCCAGGCACGGGCCTGCGGCCAGTGGATTTGTTACTGGTCCAGACGCTCCACAATGGCGCTGGCATGCATCGACTCGGGACCACCGCCATAGCGCACCCCGCGCACCGGGCAGGCGTCCAGGTAGTCCAGCCCCACCGCCAGCTTCAGATGATGACGCGGCCGGCGCATCTGGTTGACCACGTCAAAGCTGTGCCAGATGCCGTCGTACCAGACCTCGGCCCAGGCGTGGCTGGCCACATGCTCATGATCCTCGCTGTACAGGTAACCACTGACATAGCGTGCGGGCAGACCGATCAGTCGGGCACAGGCGATAAAGACATGGGTATGGTCCTGGCAGACCCCCTGCCCGCCCGCGAACGCCTCGCCTGCGGAACTGCCCGCGTGGGTGGCGCCGGGGGTGTAGGACATGCGCTCCAGCAGCGCTGGCATCAGCCGTTCCAGCGTCGCCGTATCCGTCACGGCCACATGCTCCGCCACGAACTCGCGAATCGCACTGCTGGGCCGGGTCAGCCGGGTAAAGCGGCGATACACCAGCGGCGACAGGCCGGAGTCATCGTCTTCGCGATGCTCATCCAGAATCTCCACCTCGCCCCGGGCGAGTATGGCAATACTGGAGTGCGGCTGATCCATGGTCAGCACATGCAGGATATTGCCAAAGCCATCACTGCTCACCAGCGGTGTCTGCGGCATTTCCAGTTGCCAGTCGATAATGCGCTGGCGCGGCGAGGATCGCGGCGTCAATCGCACATACTGAGTGCTGTGGCGCGCTTCTTCATCGTAACGGTAGGTGGTCAGGTGCTCTATGGACAGTCGCATGCTCGCCTCACACCAGTTCCAGATAGGCCGACTGGATGGTGTCCGCCAGTTCATTGATACGCCGCAGGAAATCGGTCAGGTATTCATGCAGCCCGATGTCAAATACATGATGGATATCGCCATATTGCAGCCGCGAAAACTGCACCGCCACCAGCCGCTTGGCGTCCAGCCCTGCCTCGCCTTCCACGGCAGGCAACAGCTCCGCCAGCATCTCGACACAGGAGCGCAATGAACGTGGCACCTCCGCCCGGAAGATCAGCATTTCCGCGATCTGCTCGGCAGTCACCCGGTCGGTATAAAGCTCGCGATAGGCTTCATAGGCACCCACCGAACGCAACAGCGCGTTCCAGCGATAATAATCCACCGCGCTGTTGCCCTGTCCGGCGTGAATCTGATGCTTCACATCCAGAATACGCGCCGTGTTATCCGCTCGCTCGATAAAGGTGCCAATACGAATAAAGCGGAACGCATCGTTACGGATCATGGTGCCATAAGCGGCGCCACGAAACAGGTGTGAGCGCTCCTTCACCCAGTCCATGAAGGCACTGGCGCCCATCGCAATCAATCCATAGCGGCGAATATTCTGTAACTCGATCCAGGTGGCATTGATGCTTTCCCAGACCTCACTGGTGATGCGGCCGCGCACCGCATGGGCGTTTTCCCGCGCGCTGCGGATGCAGTTGTAGATGCTGCCCGGGTTTTCCTCATCCAGTGAAAAGAAATGCATCACATTGTTGATCTGCACCGTGTCGTAACGGGCGATATAGCGATCCAGCGTGCCAGTGATTTTCAGCGGCGCGGCCACTTCATCTTCCACCGTGGCGGCAAACGGGATCAGTGACAGGTTCCAGGCCACGTCGAGCATACGGGCCATATTTTCCGCCCGCTCCAGGTGACGCGACATCCAGTACAGCTCAGAGGCAGTCCGGCTCAGCATGCGCCATCCTCCAGCACCCAGGTGTCCTTGGTGCCGCCGCCCTGGGATGAATTCACCACCAGCGAGCCTTCTTTCATTGCGACGCGAGTCAGGCCACCGGGCACCAGCCGCACCTCACGACCACTGAGCACGAACGGACGCAGGTCCACATGGCGCGGTGCAATGCCCTGCTCCACAAACACCGGGCAGGTGGACAACGACAGCGTCGGCTGGGCGATATAATTTTCCGGCGCAGCCAGCAGTTGTTCGCGAAAACGGGCAATCTGCTCACGGGTACTGGCCGGGCCGATCAACATGCCGTAGCCACCCGCACCGTGAACTTCCTTGACCACCAGCTCATCCAGATTCGCCAGCACATGGTTCAGATCATCCGGGTTGCGGCACAACCAGGTGGGCACGTTTTTCAGGATCGGCTCTTCGTCCAGGTAAAAGCGGATCATGTCCGGCACATAGGGATAGATCGACTTGTCGTCGGCCACACCGGTACCCATGGCATTGGCCAGTACCACATTGCCTTCGCGGTAGGCCGACAGCAGCCCCGGCACACCAAGCATGGAATCCGGGTTGAACGCCAGCGGATCAAGAAAATCGTCATCAATGCGCCGGTAGATCACGTCCACCTGCTGCGGCCCGGCCGTAGTGCGCATGTAAACGATGCCATTACGGGTAAACAGGTCCGCCCCTTCCACCAGTTCGATGCCCATCTGCCGGGCCAGGAACGCATGCTCGAAATAGGCGCTGTTATAACGCCCCGGTGTCAGCAGCACGACGCAGGGATGGGTCACATGGCAACTCTGTTCCAGCATTTCATGCAGCAACGCCGGATAATGATCCACCGGCGCCACCCGGTGCCGGGCAAACAGCTCCGGGTACAGACGCATCATCATGCGCCGGTTCTCGATCATGTAGGACACACCGGACGGCGTGCGCAAGTTGTCCTCCAGCACATAATAGTCGCCGTCGCTGTTGCGAATCAGGTCCACCCCGGCGATGTGGGCATACACCTCGTTGGGCAGGTCGATACCCTGCATGCACGGCTGGTAATGGGCATTGGCCAGCACCTGATCCGCTGGCACACGCCCGGCGCGCAGAATCTCCTGCTCATGGTAGATGTCATGCAGAAACAGGTTCATGGCCCGAACCCGCTGCAACAGGCCGCGCTCCAGCAGCGTCCATTCCGATGCCGGAATGATGCGCGGCACGCTGTCGAAGGGAATCAGTCGCTCCGTGCCCTCTTCGGCCCCGTAGACGTTGAAGGTGATACCGACACGATGAAACAGCAGGTCCGCTTCCTTGCGCTTGCGCTCGACCGTGTCCATGGACACACCCTCGAGCCAGCGCCAGTAGGCGGCATAATGGGGTTGCGCCGCGCCGGGCGCCGAAAACATTTCGTCATAGCCCCCGGGTGGCGGGCTGCCAGCCTTGATCATGCGGTCCCATCCTCGGTCATTGCCTGCAATAACGAGGTCGAAGCATAAGGCGTGCCACTTTCACGCCCGGTAATGCGCGCCCGGGCGGATCAATCAAGTGCAGGCGCACCAGAAAGGCGCGCCGTAGCGCCCCATGTCAGGGCGCCGGCAGGGTCAGCGTTCCAGCTGGCGGCGCCCACGCAGCGCGTGGGCCAGCGTGGCGCCGTCGACAAACTCCAGGTCGCCGCCCATGGGCACACCCTGGGCAATACGGCTCACCACGATGGGCGTGCCGTCAACCATATCGAGAATATAATGCGCTGTGGCCTCACCCTCCACGGTGGTGCCCGTGGCCAGAATGATTTCACTGATATCACCGGCCTGAATCTGCTGCTCCAGCAGGTCCAGCCCGATCTGTCGCGGGCCGATGCCATCAATCGGCGACAGGTGTCCCATCAACACAAAATAACGGCCCCGGTACTCACCGGCCTGTTCAATAGCCAGCACATCGGCGGGCGACGCCACGACACAGACCAGCGCCTGGTCGCGGCGATCATCCGTACACACCGGGCACAGGTCGTCCTCGGCAAAATTCCGGCAACGGCGGCACTGCTGCACACCTTCCATGGCGGCGGTCAGCGCCTCGGCCAGTTGCAGGCCGCCTTCGCGATTGCGCTCCAGCAGGCTGTAGGCCATGCGCTGGGCAGAGCGCGGCCCGACACCGGGCAGGCAGGTGAAGGCCGTAATCAGATGCTGGACCAACGGGGCATGCTTCATCGGCAGCGGCTCAGAACAGTTTGAAACCGGGCGGCATCGGCATGCCGGCGGTCAGGCTGGACATCTTTTCCTGCTGCTGCGATTCCACCCGGCGCACCGCGTCGTTGACCGCCGCCGCCAGCAGATCCTCCAGCATGTCCTTGTCTTCGCCCATCAGCGACGGGTCGATCTCGACCTTGCGCACATCGTGGCGGCCATTCATGGTCACCTTGACCATGCCAGCACCGGCCTCGCCGGTAACCTCGGCGCGCGCCACTTCCTCCTGCATCTGCTTCATGCGCTCCTGCATGGCCTGCGCCTGCTTCATCAGGTTGTTCATGTCAAAGTCCATGGGGGCTCTCCTGGGCCGGGGCAGCGGGCTCAATGGACTCATCATCCAGCCGCGCCGCAAAAGTTGTCATCAGTTCACGTACCACCGCATCGTTGTGCAGCGCCTCGCGCGCTTCCTCCAGACGTTTGCGCTGGCGCCGCGCTGCCAGTTCGTCCGGGGTGTCGCTGGCCGCATCGTCCACCTGGATATCCAGGCTCACCGGGCGCCCGAGGTAGTCCGTCAGGCTCGCCTCCAGCGCCGCGATACGCTCGCGGCTGGCCAGCACCTGGTGGCCGGAGCGCAGCGCCATATGCCAGCGGTTGTCGGTGCGACCCACCAGCACACAGTTGCGGGCCAGATTGCGCACCACACCTTCAATATCCAGACGCTCCACCAGCTGCGCCCACCAGGCCGCCGGGTCCTTGCGCACGGCACCGCCGCTGGCCTGTTCCAGCGCCTGGGCCGCCGGAGCGGACTCCGCCGCCGGTTCAGCGGTCGGCGCCGGTTCAGGGGCCGACCGGGGCGCGGCGTCTGCGGCTGACGCCACTGCCACCTGCGGTGCCGCCGGGGCCTGGCCGGGCTCTTGCGCCAGCGCAGCCTCGCGCACCGGCGCAGCCTCGGCGAGTGCCGAATAAGCCGCCGAAGAAGCCGCCGAAGGAGCAGCGGGAGTCGCCGAAGCCTGCCGGGTACCCTGAGCCGGGGCGGCGGCGCTCAGCGCCGGCTCAGTGGGCTTTTTTGCCGCAGGCACCGCCTCGGCTGGCCCGTCCCCGATCACACCCCGGGGACTGAACAGCAGCATCCGCAGCAGGATCATTTCCAGCCCGGCGCGCGCATCCGGCACTTCGGGCAGATCACGACGGCCACGCACGGCTACATCATAAAACAACTGCAACGGCTCGGCCTGAAACTGCCCGGCCAGTTCACTGAGCGCCGTATCGGTTTCACGACCCGGCACCACCTGCGCCACCGCCAGCCGATGCAGGGTGCTGATCATTTCGTCCAGCAACGACAATTCATCCGGACTCTGCTCGGCCACCGTATCCAGCGCCTCCAGCACGCCCGCCGCCTCACCGGCCGCCAGCGCCCGCAGCAGCGTCAGCACATGGGCCCGGTCCACCGTGCCCAGCATCTGGCTGACACTGGTCTCGCTGAGCTGTTCACCGCTGAACGCAATCGCCTGATCGGTCAGGCTCAGGGCATCACGCATGGAGCCCCGCGCCGCGCGGCCAATCTGGCCCAGTGCAGGCACCTCGAACGGAATCATCTCCCGCTCCAGCAACGCCTGCAGATGGGTGGCGATCCGTTCGGCGGGCAGCGCCTTGAGGTTGAATTGCAGACACCGGGACAGAATCGTCACCGGCAACTTCTGCGGATCGGTGGTCGCCAGCAGAAACTTCACATGCGGCGGCGGCTCTTCCAGCGTCTTCAGCAGCGCGTTGAAGCTGTGCGCCGAGAGCATGTGCACTTCGTCGATGAGATAGACCTTGTAGCGGCCCCGCGTCGGCGCGTACTGCACGTTATCCAGCAGCTCACGGGTATCTTCCACCTTGGTGCGGCTGGCCGCATCGACCTCGATCAGATCCACGAAGCGGTTTTCGGCAATCTCACGGCAGCTGTCACACACCCCGCACGGCTGGGCGCTGACGCCCTGCTCGCAGTTCAGGCATTTGGCCAGAATCCGGGCAATGGTGGTCTTGCCGCAGCCGCGGGTGCCGGTAAACAGATAGGCATGGTGCAGACGGTCCTGATCCAGCGCATGGGTCAGCGCACGCGAGACGTGCTCCTGGCCGACCAGCTCATCAAAGGTGCGCGGACGGTATTTACGAGCAAGTACCTGATAGGTCATGGAAAGCGGCCGTGTCGAGTAGCAAACGCCAATGCTACCACGGGCAGGCCCCTGAAATGGAGGTGGCCCCGACAGCCACACCCCGGCACACGATATGACTGCTACCGTTGCTCCCTTCCGGGCCTGGCGGGGTTCACAGCTGATCGTTGCGGGGGGACCGACGGGGCCACCATTAACGCCTGCCACCGACTGCGGTCTTGCGACCCTGGGACAAGCGGGCGGCATTGTGGCGAATGGACGCCCAGGTTGCAAGCGCCAGGGGGCCGTCGCAGGATGGAGAGAGCCAGATCAACCAGGGAGCGCCCCATGACACGCATTGCCATCAACGGATTCGGCCGGATCGGACGCTGCCTGGTGCGCGCCCTGCACGAACGCGGCCTGCAAGACACCCTGCAACTGGTGGCGATCAACGACCCGGTGCCACCGGACATGCTGGCGCATCTGCTGCGCCATGACACCACCCACGGCCGCTTCCAGGTGCCGGTCACGCAGCAGAACGACATGCTGCACATCGGCGACAGCCCCGCCGTGCGCTGCCTGGCGGAAACCGACCCGGCCGCCCTGCCCTGGCGGGAACTGGGCGTGGATCTGGTGCTGGAGTGCTCCGGGCGCCTCAAGAGCGCAGCCAAACTGACCGCCCACCGCGACGCTGGCGCCCGCCGCGTGCTCGCCAGCTACCCGGTGGGCGATGCCGACGCCATGGTCGTCTACGGCGTCAACCACCAGATTCTGGAACCCGGCCACACCCTGATCTCCAACGCCAGCTGCACCACCAACTGCCTGGCCCCGCTGATCAAGGTCCTCGATGACGCCTTCGGCCTAGTGTCCGGCCAGATGACCACCATCCACGCCTACACCAACGACCAGAACCTGATCGACAAGGCCCACGGCGACCTGTACCGCGCCCGCGCCGCCGCCGTGAACATGATTCCCACCCGCACCGGCGCCGCGGGCGCCGTGGGCAAGGTCCTGCCCCACCTGAACGGCCGCCTCGACGGCATGGCCGTGCGTGTGCCGATACTGAATGTGTCGCTGGTGGACCTGCATTGCCTGCTTCAGCAACCCGCCGACCGCGATGCCATCAACCATGCCCTGCGCGCTGCCGCCGAGGGTCCGCTGAAGGGCATCCTGGCAGTCAACGACGAAGCGCTGGTGTCATCGGATTTCAATCGCGACCCGCACTCCAGCATCGCCGACCTGACCCAGACCCGGGTGATCGGCGATCAGGTCAAGATCATTGCCTGGTACGACAACGAATGGGGCTTCACCCAGCGTATGCTGGATGTCGCCCTGCATCTGTCGCAGCTGGATCAGAAGAACGGGCTGTAGCCGTCTTCTTCCGCCGCCATGCGCGCTTCCCGGTGACGCTCGGTCATGATGCGCCGCACGCTGCGTTCCTGGTTGCTGTCGTCGGTATCCACCATCACCAGATACTCGCCGCGCTCTACATCGGGCAAGAAACGCTCGAGGTGATGGTTACGCCGTGAAATACCGATCAGGCCACCAAACCAGGCGCCCAGGCAGGTAAAGAACGCAGTGCTGGCAATCAGCGCGACGGTCCCCATGGGCACGCCGAAGGGCGCCACAGCCACCAGAATCAGGCCGATCAACAGGCCACACACGAGGCCGCCGATGGCGCCGACGAAACCGCTGTGCATGATGTCGGTTTCTTCCCAGGGGGTGGTGGTGTGAACGTGCGCTTCTTCCAGCACGGTGTGGTTCTTGCCGAGCACGTACATGCGGTTATAGCCGATGCCCACTTCTTCCAGGTCGCGGTGGATGCCGAGCACGCTGGAAAGCGATTTGGTCATGTAATAAAAACGTTTCATGCGTAGCGCCTCCTTGGTGTTGTTCTGGCCTGGGGGCGACTGCACGGCTGCCGACAGGCTGCTGAGTCATCATGATTCAGTGTAGGGGCAAGGTGGGGTGAAACGCGTGGGGCGCTTTAGATCAGTTTGGAATAATCAGATTTTGGTCATAGCTGGGGGTTATTAGTGTGGTGGTTGTGGTCCTCGGGGGGCGGGTATGGGTTTTCTGGACACGCCGTGAATACCCTCCGGGCCCGGCCCGCCATCACAGATGGCGTGCGTTCGACTGCGCGCGACGCATGCGTCGCAAGACGCTTGTCTCACCCATGTAGGCTTGCGTTCGGCATCCATGCCTCTCGACAGTCCTGAAACCCTATACCCGCCCCCCGAGGACCGTCACGCACAGCCCGGTTAACAACTTTCAGCCAACCGAGAGTTTTGTTCGCCTCGTAGGTTGGTTTGAGCAAGAACCAAACCAGCAGTTGGCAAGCAAGCCGCTGATCTCACTGAACGTGACGGCCCTGTGGGCGGGGCACGCCCTTTCAGGACCGTCGAGAGGCATGGATGCCGAACGCGAGCTTACAGGGACGTACTTGCAGCGTGTCCTGAAAGGGCGTGCCCCGCCCACAGGGCCACAACCACCCAAGCATCAGAATGGAAAAAACTCAGTGCTCGACATCCTGCCCAGCAGTCAGGTCACCATCAATGGGAATAACCCGCGCCCGACGTGCCTCAGGAATTTCGCGCTTCAGGCGAATCTCCAGCAACCCGTCACGCAAGTCCGCACCCTCCACAAAGACATGATCAGCCAGGCGGAAGTTACGCTCGAAATTGCGCCGCGCAATACCGCGATGCAGCCACGTCACGTCTGCCTCATCATCCTTGGCCTGCTGCGCACGCACGGTGAGCTGGTTTTCGCGCGTCACGATTTCCAGATCCTCGCGGCGATAGCCCGCCACCGCCATCACGATACGGTAGCGATCCTCACCCTCGCGGATGATGTCATACGGCGGAAAAGTACTGCTCTGGTCGGCGCGCAACGCGCTGTCCAGAAGTTCATTGAAACGGTCAAAGCCTACGGTATGGCGAAACAGCGGCGCCAGAGAAAACTCGGTATTCATGATCCATCCTCCTCTACGCTCACAAGCCCGTCAGGCACCCATGGCGCAAGCAACATTTGTCATCAAACCTGTCGTGTGACGTTTTCAGCCGGCTGTTCTGGTCACAGGAAAGAAGATGGTGGCTACCGGTTTTTTTTCAAGTGAGGGAGGCCAACGGCAACTCGGGCTGGTTGCGGCGGAACCAGCAGGCGATGCTCAACCGGTCGGCGTGGGCGGGCAGGACTTCATGGGGAATGCGTTCGCTGAGGAAACACACCAGCGTGCCAGCACGGGGGGCGACATCGAGTACCGGCAGGCGGGCATGGGGGGCGGGCCACAGGCGTAACTGGCCGCCGTCGTCCGGGGTCCAGCCGCTGTTGAGGTACAGCACCATGGATACGACCCGCGCGTTGTTGCCCTGAAAGGCATCCAGGTGGCGACGATAAAAACCGCCCGGCGGGTAGAGGGCAAAATGCGCTTCCAGATCGAACAGCCCGAGGAACAGTTCGCGGTTGATCTGTACCCGCAGGTCTTCCAGCAGCGTCAGCAGACGCCGTTGCGGGCCGGCGGTGCCGGTCAGCCAGCAGGTGCGGTCCCCGCGCACCGTGGTGTCGCGATGTCGCTCGCCGGGGCCACCGATCGCCGCCTCGACAAACTCGCCGCGCCGGTCGCGCAGCAACGCCTCACGACGCAAGGCGCGCACCAGCACCGGCGGCAGAAAACCCGGAATGGCGGCGTAGCCGTCTCCGGCCAGCCCGGCCACCAGCTGCTCGACCGGACTGGCCTCGGGGCCCGCAGGCGTGATGGGGATCATGGGGTGGTCAGGTCAGTGCAACGCGTTGCCTGCCGGGGCGCTCGAGGGCGTGTCGTCTTCCCCCGGCCACAGCAGGCAGCCGGTCTGCGCGCATTCGTCCAGTAGCTGGCCGCATTCCTGCACGCAGAACTGGACGAAGTGAACAAACTGATCGGCACTGATGCCCTGGCCGCACAGCAGCAGGTCACAGGCGACCAGGCGCGGCAGGGTGTCGTCGTTGATATCCAGAAACAGCTTGAGGCTGGGGAACAGCATGTTCAGGCGGGTCAGATCCGCATGCACCATGAGCAGACTCGACGGCCGGATTTCCAGCTCGGCGGTGAACATGACGCCCTGCTCTTCCACAAACAGGCGCGCATCGATCAGCCCCTCGCGCTCCTGCAGGCTGCTCAGGTGCAGCCCGTGGCAATCGTTGCACAGGTAAAAGGGCACGTCGGCATCGCGCAGCCAGCGCTGCAGCTGTTCGCTGTCGGGCACGGTCCTGGATTGCATGGGGCGGCTCCTTGATCCTGTAGCGTTCTTCCCGTTTTCCGGGGCCGCATCATCCGGCATTCCGGCGGTGAAGAAAAGCGTTCCCGTCATCCCCTGACCGGAACTGCGCCGGAACCGTCGGTTACGATCATTGGCGGCAGTACCCCACTCTGCGACGATTTCCGGCCAATAACAATCAGACCACAGCCCTCCGGAGACGCGCCCCATGAGCCAGCCGCAACCGCAGATCGCCTTCCGTTCCAGCGATCACCTGCATCAGACCACCGACGGCTACATCCAGCGCATGGCCCGCCCCGACGCGCGCCCGGACCCGCAAACCCTGGAAACCATCATGGAGGTGTTTGTCGATGAGGCGCTTTCCGTGTTTTTCCTGCAACCGACGGAGCTGGTAGGCCTGAGCCCGCGCATGCAGCGGGTCATCCAGGTCTCCGCAGACACCATCAGCAAGGCCACCGGCATGGTGGTCAAGCGCGCCGCGCGCAAGCTGGAATTGCCACAGCACCGGGATGCCGCCGACTACATGGACCAGATGCGCCTGATGGTGCCGGGGCGCGACGGGGAGGAACGCTGGTACGTGGCCTTCCCGGTGCCGGAGGCGCTGGCCGGGCAGCTGGAGCGGGCACGGGATCAGGCGGAGGGCGGTGATACGGTCACGGCGGCGGCCACACTGGCGGCGGCGCTGCACGAGGTTACGGATATTGCGCTGCACTGGTATCTGGAGGAGCCGGTGCGGTTGCTGCGTTTCGGGCCGATCATGAAGAAGATGGCGCAGGTGGCGCTGGAGACGACGCGCAAGGCGACGCATGGGGTGATCCGGCGGGTGTTTGCCGATATGAAGGGCGAGCAGGTGGTGCTGAGTACGCGCTATATGGCGGGTATGGTGGTGCGGCCCGAGGCGTGAGTTTGGGTGCTTCGTAGCACGGCCTCGGGGCGGGGTACTCCCTTCCAGAAGCCGCCGTAAATACGTCCCTGTAGGCTTGCGTTCGGCTTCCTGCCTCACACACTTCTGGAAGGGAGTACCCCGCCCCGAGTCCTCAATTCAATGCCAGCGGCTCGTCCCCACTTCGTAGCCCGACGCAAGAACCATACTTTCGGTTGGCTGGGAGTTGTTAAGCGGGCTGCGCGTGACGGCCCTCGGGGGGCGGGTAAGGGTTTTCTGGACCTTCGAGAGGCATGGATGCCGAACGAGAGCCCCCATG
>PNLU01000086.1 GCA_013823245.1 Alcanivorax sp. | reverse complement strand
GAAGCCGAACGCAAGCCCCCAGGGATGGGTTCACGGCGGCTTCTGGAAGGGAGTCCCCCTCCCCGAGGCCGGACTACGGAGTGCAAGCATTGCAATGCGACCACCTCCACAAACTCCGTTTAACGGGACTTTACACCCGGCAGGAAACCGAACACGGTAACGCACCGTCAAAGCTGCAACGTTCACAACCGTCACCCGTAAAGAGGACCGAACATGAAAGCCAGGAAGTATTCCGCTGTTCTGCTGTTGTCTGCCGCCGTTGCCGTCCCGGTCTCCCCGGCGCTGGCAGACACCGTGGCTACCCTGCCCGGCCGCGACAACGCCTTCTCCTACACCTATCTGCAAGGCGGTGTGGATATCGGCAATCTGCGTAACCCCCGCGCGGATGCTGACACCGTATACATCGAAGGCAGCTACGCCCTGGATCCGAACCTGCACGTGCGCGGTGGACTCGGCTACTACGACGGCGACGTGCGCCGTGGCAGCGGCAATATCTACGGTCACCGGATTTCCGCCGGTATCGGCTTCAATACACTGCTGCAGGATGGCCTCGATTTCGTAGCCTCCGGCGACGTCGTGCAAGTACGCGCCAAGTCGGGTGGCAGCAGCGCCACCGATACCGGTGTCGACCTGCGCGGCGGCGTGCGCCACCGCACCACCGACCGCCTGCAACTGGCCGGCGGCGCCTTCCACGAGAACATCGACCGCAGTGACACCGGCCTGTACGGCGAAGCCCTGTTCAACGTCCAGCAGAATCTGGATGTCGGCGCGCGTGTCCAGGTCGGCGATGACATCGGCACCTTCGGCCTGTTCGGGCGTTACAATTTCTGAGGCGCTATACTCCCGGTTCTGCTCACAGAACCGGGAGACCAGCATGGCCCACGCGCCTGCCCAGCATGAACACGTCAGCGTCGTCCAGCAGGACGGCGTGATGGAAATTCGCATCCAGCGCCCTGATCGAAAAAACGCCCTCACCCACGGTATGTACGATGCCTTGACGGCGGCCCTGATTGCTGCCGACACGGACCCTGCTGTGCGCGTGGCGCTGATTGCAGGGACGGATGACTGCTTCACCGCGGGCAACGACATGGTGGAGTTTCTGCAGAACCCGCCCACCGGGGACGACAGCCCGGTGATGCGTTTTCTGGCCCAGTTGCTGAATCAGGAAAAGCCGCTGATTGCAGCGGTGAACGGTCCGGCGGTGGGCGTTGGCACCACGATGTTGCTGCACTGTGATCTGGTCTACTGCGCGCGCGGTGCGCGGCTGCAGATGCCGTTTGTGAGTCTGGGGCTGTGTCCCGAGGCGGGGGCCAGCATGCTGCTGCCGATGATCATGGGGCATCCCCGGGCGGCAGAGTTGCTGATGCTGGCGGAGCCGTTCTCCGGTGAAGAGGCCGTGGCGCTGGGCCTGGCCAATGCGGTGTTCGAGGACGCCGATTATCTGGCCGAGGCGCGTCAGAAGGCGCGTCGGCTGGCAGCGCAGCCACCCGCATCAGTGCGCCTGACCAAGGCCTTTATGCGCGGGCCGATGCGGGATGCGGTGGCGGCGCACATGAAGCTGGAGGGCGATAACTTTCTGGCGCGTCTGAGTTCGCCGGAAGCCCGCGAGGCGATGACGGCGTTCATGGAGAAGCGCAAGCCGGATTTCAGTCGGTTCAGTTAGCCTGCCATGCCTGCCAGGCAGCGCCCGGGACCTGTTCCGGGTCCTGCCAGGCTTCCAGTGCTTCGTTCAGTGCGGGCAGCGCCACCTCTCGGCTGTGCTTTGACAGGTAGGTATCGCCGTCGGCCCCGTTGTCATTCGTTGCCAGAGCTTCCAGGGCCTGCAAGCGGTCCGCGCTGGCGGCCAGTGCCTGCTGCAAGGCTCCCGGCAGGCGCGTCGGGTCGGGCGCGGGGCGCGGTTGCACCAGTGCGCTCAGGTCCTCCAGCAGCAGGGCGCTGACGGCATCCAGGTAGGCGCGGCGGCGGTAGGCGGGGCGCTCCTGCTCGGGTTTCTGATGATCCGGCAGGGTGTCACCCAGAGTCAGTCCGGCCACGGTGCGCGGTGCGTCCGGCAGACCGAACAGCAGCAGTTCCAGCACCTGGAAGCCGACGCTGACCTCGGCGGGGTCGGTCATGTCCTGCTGGGCCAGCAGGTTGTCGATATCCAGCGGCACGGTCACGTCGTAGACGATTCCGCTTTCCGGCCAGCCGGGCATGGCGTCCACATAGCCGGGCAGGATCGGCCATGGGTCGGTGCGAGCGAGGTGCACCGCCAGTGTCGGGTCCAGTGCCGCGCGGGTGGCCAGAATCGGCCAGGCACGGTTGTAGCTTTCGTACAACAGGGTCCAGGCATTGCGTGCGGCGTCCAGAGCGCCGTCATCGGGTTCGGCGTCACTGAGCAGGGCACGCACGGCTTCGCGGAAACCCGGCGCGGCCACCACCAGCTTGCGCAGCCACGGGGCGGCTTCTTCTTCCCAGGCGGCGACCAGAGCGGCGCCTTCGGCAGTGGACACCTGGGCCGGATAGTCGATGGGTGTTTCAGGCGTGGCGGCAGGCTCGCGGTCACAACCGCTCAGCAGGGCCAGCGCCAACAATGCCGATGCCAGCCATGCCAGTGTGACGGGTCGTTCAGTGTGCAACATGTGATGTCCCCCAATTCCCCCAGTGCTGGTGCTGCTGAGCGATACGCTGCGTGTCAGCCGCGCAGGCTGATTTCTGGCCAGCCTCGGCTGGCCGCTTCCGCCGACAGGGCCGGGTCCGGGTCTACCACCACCGGGTGATCGACCAGACTCAGCAATGGCAGGTCGTTGCGCGAATCGCTGTAGAACCAGCTTCCGGCCAGATCATGCCCGGTTTCCGACAGCCAGGCACGTAACCGGGTCACTTTGCCGTCACGAAAGCAGGGCGTACCGCTGAAGTCGCCGGTATAACGACCGTCCCGGACCTCGGCGGTGGTGGCGATCAGATGTTCCACGCCCAGCGCCTCCGCTATCGGGGCGGTGACGAAGTCATTGGTGGCGGTGATGATCACCAGGGTGTGGCCCTGCTGGCGATGCCGGTCCAGCAGGGTCCGGGCAGCAGGCAGCATGATCGGGGCGACTTCGTCACGCATGAAGTCGTCGCGCCAGCGCAGCAGGTCGTCCTGCGGGTGCTCGGCCAGCACGCCCAGGGCGAAGCGCAGATAAGCGCCGATATCCAGGTGGCCCGCCAGATAGTCCTCGTAGAAGCGATCATTGGTGGCCTTGTAGCCGTCTGCGTCGATGATGCCGCGTGCCACCAGATAGTCGCCCCACAGGTGATCCGAATCACCGGCAATCAGGGTGTTATCGAGGTCGAACAGGGCAAGCGTCATCGGGCGGGCTCCACGGTGGTGCGTCAGGGATTCAGGGTGTGCAAGCATAGCAGAGCGTGATCAACAGACCGAACACAGATGAGCAGAGCAGGCCGCGATTGTGCTTTAATGACAGGGCAACCCGGCAGGCAGGACGATGACAGGCATTATTGATGAACAGGGTTTCCGGTTGAACGTCGGAATCATTCTGGTCGGCGCCGGAGGCCGCGTTTTCTGGGGCCGCCGCGTGGGCAACCGGGATGCCTGGCAGTTCCCCCAGGGCGGCATGATGCCGGGCGAAACGCCTGAGCAGGCGCTGTACCGCGAACTGGAAGAAGAGGTCGGTCTGACCGAGGCAGACGTCGAGCTGCTGGGCAGTACTGAAGGCTGGCTGAGTTATCGGCTGCCGCGCCGTTTTCTGCGCCGCCGCCGGGACGACGATTCGCCGCTGTGTATCGGCCAGCGACAGAAGTGGTTCCTGTTGCGTCTCACGGCAGATGAAGCGCGCATTGATCTGGCGAGCAGTGGCACGCCCGAGTTCCAGTCCTGGCGCTGGGTGAATTACTGGTACCCGATTCGCAAGGTGGTGCATTTCAAGCGCGGGGTCTATGCCCGCGCGCTGAAGGAACTGGCGCCGGTGATGCGCCGCGAACGTTATATTGGCAGCCCTTCGTTAAGGTCCTGACTGCATGCTCGATACCCTCAGACGCATCGTCCAGGAGGTCAACAGTGCCCCGGACCTGAAAACCGCCCTCGACCTGATGGCGCTTCGGGTCCGTGATGCCATGGGCACCGAGGTCTGTTCCATCTATCTGCTGGACAGCGGCGGTCAGCGTTATGTGCTGATGGCGTCGGAAGGGTTGAAGAAAGAGGCTGTGGGTCGCGTCAGTCTGGGCGTGGCGGAGGGCCTGATTGGTCAGGTCGGCCTGCGCGAGGAACCGATCAACCTCGAAGATGCGTTTGCCCACCCGAAATTCCTGTATCTGGCCGAAACCGGGGAAGATCCTTTCCACGCGTTCCTCGGCGTGCCCGTGATGCACCATGGCCGGGTGCTGGGCGTGCTGGTGGTGCAGCAACGGGACGCGCGCCGCTTTGACCAGAGTGAAGAAGCGTTTCTGGTCACTATTTCGGCGCAGTTGTCGGCAGTGGTGGCCCATGCCCGGGCCACCGGTGCTCTAGGCAGTCTGGACACCAACGAACCCACAGCGCGGTTCTATGACGGCGTGGCTGGATGCTCCGGTGCTGCGATCGGCACCGGGGTGCTGCTGTTTCCGCCTGCAGACCTGGGCAGCGTGCCAGACCGTGAAGCGGCGGATATTGATGCCGAGGTCAGCCAGCTCGAATCGGCGCTGATCCGGGTGCGCTCTGATGTGCGTTCGCTGGGTGAGCGCGCCCGGGGCCGTCTGGGGCCGGAAGAGCAGGCCCTGTTCGAGGTTTACCTGCGCATGCTCGACAAGCACGCGCTGGCCGGGGAGATCATTGCCCGCATCCGCGAGGGTCACTGGGCCCAGGGCGCATTGCGGATCGTGATTGACGAGCACATCCGCAATTTCGAGATGATGGACGACGCCTACCTGCGTGAGCGGGCGGCGGACGTGCGCGATCTGGGGCGCCGCGTGCTGGCAGAACTGCAAAGCCGCAACCGGCGTGAGATCACCTTCGCGGAAGACACCATCCTGCTGGGTGACGAGATCACCACGACCATGTTGATGGAAGTGCCGCAGGAGCGCATCAAGGGCATTGCCACCAGCCAGGGTTCGCGCAACTCGCATATGGCGATTGTGGCGCGGGCCATGGGGATTCCGACAGTGGTCGGCATCCACGGGTTGCCGGTCAAGCAGATGGATGGCCGGGAGCTGATCGTCGACGGCTTCCGTGGGCGTCTGATCGCCGACGCCACACCGGAACTGAAAAGCCAGTTCGAAGAGATTATTGCCGAAGAAAAGGATCTGCTGGCCGGGCTGGAAAAGCTGCGCGAGCAGCCCGCGGAAACGGAAGACGGCGCGCGTATCCAGGTGCAGGTGAACACCGGCCTGATGACAGATATCTCCCGCTCCCTGGAACGGGGCGCGGAGGGCGTGGGGCTGTATCGCACGGAAATCCCCTTCATGGTGCGCGATCGTTTTCCGTCGGAAGACGAACAGTGCCGGATTTACCGTGAGCAGTTGCAGGCCTTTGCGCCGCACCCGGTGACAATGCGTACTCTGGATATCGGGGGTGACAAGGCGCTGCCCTATTTTCCGATCCAGGAGGAAAACCCGTTTCTGGGCTGGCGTGGTATTCGCGTGACCCTCGACCACCCGGAAATCTTCATGGTGCAGGTGCGCGCCATGCTGCGTGCCAGCGAAGGGCTGGACAATCTGCGCATCATGTTGCCGATGGTGACGTCGGTGTTCGAGGCCGAGGAGGCCCAGCATCTGATTCACCGGGCCTGGCTGGAAGTGCGTGATGAAGGCGCCGACATCCCGATGCCCCCGGTGGGCGTGATGATCGAGGTGCCCGCAGCGGTCTATCAGGCGCGGGCGCTGGCGCAGCGGGTGGATTTCCTGTCGGTGGGCACCAATGATCTGACCCAGTATCTGCTGGCGGTGGACCGTAACAACCGTCAGGTGGCCAGCCTGTACAACTCCTACCATCCCGCCGTATTGCATGCGCTGGTCCACGTGGTGGAAGCGGCACGGGAAGAGAACAAACCGGTTTCAGTGTGTGGCGAAATGGCTGGCGAACCGGGCTCAGCGCTGATCCTGATGGCCATGGGTTTCTCGGCGCTGTCGATGAACGCCTCGAACCTGCTCAAGGTGAAGGCGGCGATTCGCCGGGTGAAGATCACCTTTGCCCGCAAGCTGTTGAATGAAGTGCTGGCCATGGATAACGGCGAAGTGATTTCGGCCTACGTGGACCTGCAACTGGAGAAAGCCGGGCTGGGTGACCTGTTGCAGCATCGTCGCGCCCGGTTGTGAGCGAGGCCGCCCGGGGGGGCATTGGCCATGCCGACTGTGCCAACCTTACGGTCGGGTATTCAGTCCATTCGGGTGTGTCGTTATGATGCGCCGCTGAATCAATACAGGGACATCCTCGCTATGCAGAACGTCGTCGCCATTCCGGCCAACCCGGCGCTGGTCAACAGCACCGAAGATTTCCTTCACGCCATTGATCACGGCAAACCGGCTGCCGAACTTTTCATCACCATGGTGGATCGCCTGACGGACCGCATGCTCGGATTGTTCCTGCTCGAGCCCGCGCAGATGACCGAGCTGTCTGGCGGCCAGCGCAAGATCATCGACTTCGCCGTTTCCACTGCCAGCAAGGCCTCCAGCATGCTGACCCGGCAGATCTACAAGAAAGTCAGCAATGCCGAGTTCGCCCCGATTGCCAGCAATGTACGTTCCATGTACTGGCCGGCTGGAGACGATAACGATCAGCACCCGGCGATCGCGTTCCCGGTCAGCGCTTCCTTTGCCGAGGAATTCCGCCGTGCCGCCGACGCTGCAGAAGGGGGGCGTGGCACCTCTGAAGTGGCCCTGATCTCGAAAGTCATGGATCAGCTGACCGACGAGATTCTGGACAATGTGTTTCTGGCCCAGACCCGCGAAGTGAAGATCGGCTTTGTCACCCAGAAGGCCCTGAACGTGGGCATCGAAGGCAGCCGCAAGGCGATCCATGCTGTGAACCACAAGGTGCTGCGCGGCCTGGGTGACGATGAACTCAAGGGCTTCATGGGCCACTACAGCCAGATCGTCACGACACGCTGAGACTGCTGCGCGGCGCCCCGTCAGGGGTGCCGCGGGCCGTCCAGGACTGCTCGATCATTTCCGGGGTGCCCGTTTGCCCCAGCCGCACCACAGAACTGGCCCGTGTGCCGTAGTGCTCTGATTCAATGAAGATGGGCGCCACCAGACGCTCCAGATCCAGGCCCACGCCGGTGTCCGGCAGCCAGTGATCATCCGGCCGCCAGTGGTCGTTCAGCAGTTGCAGCAGATGATCCGGGTGCGCCTCGCCCTGCCCCAGTGCCGCCAGCTTTTCCTTGCCCCGGGTGACCTTGGGCCAGGCGGTGTCCAGCAGGCCGTTGCTCAGGCCATGCACGCCCGGCGTCACGGCCTGCGGCGCCGCGCCGCGATTGCTGACATACCAGAGCTGATCGCGGGTACCGACCAGCAGATTGAAGGGGCCATAGTCATCCTGCTGCGCTGACACCTCATGACACCAGACATCGGGCGGCAGGTCGCTGCGCAAGAAGCCCAGAGGCAACTCGCCCCGGGATTTCCGTCCCCGGCTGTGTTCCTCGATCGGCTCACGGAAATTGGTCACCGCCGCAAAGCGCCCATCGCGCGTTACCCCCAGCCAGGTGCCCCCGGCGGCCAGGTCGCGCCCGCAAAAGACACCGTCGTCGCGCCAGCGCGCGGGCTCTGCCGGACGGCGGTGGAACTCGTCCCGGTTGGCGGCAACGAGCAACGGATAACGCGGGTGGGCCTGCCAGGCGAACAGCACAATGCACATGGATGGGGGCACCTTTGAACGGAGTGAGCGTGCTAGGATAGCACCCTCGGAATCCGGAGGTGGTCGTTGCAGATCGAGTTGTTGCCCCTGTATGTGCTGATCGGCGCGCTGTCCGGGGTGCTCGGTGGGGCATTGGGGCTGGGCGGCGGCATCGTGGTGGTCCCCATGCTGCTGCTGATCTTTCACCTGCGCGACATTGATCCGCTGGTGATGACGCAACTGGCGGTGGCGACCTCGCTGGCGACCATTATCGTGACCTCCATTGGCGCCGTGCGCGCCCATCATCAGCGCGGCAACATGCGCTGGCCGCTGGTCTGGCGCCTGTCGACGGGCGTGGTGCTGGGGGCCTTTGCCGGAGCCTTTGTCGCAGACTGGCTGTCCGGCCCGCGCCTGGCGCAACTGTTCGGGCTGTTCGCGGTCATTCTGTCGGCGCAGATGGTGCTCAACAGTCTGCGCAAAGTCGTGCTGGATGCCCCGGAGCGCCTGCCCGGCACCCCCGGGCTGACCCTGGCGGGCGGCGCCATCGGGCTGGTGTCCTCCATGTTCGGTATCGGCGGCGGCTCGCTCACGGTGCCGTTCCTGAATGCGTGCCGGGTGCGCATGCAGCAGGCGGTGGCGGTGTCGTCGGCCTGCGGCCTGCCGATTGCGGTGGCCGGGTGTCTGGGGTTCATTATCGCGGGCTGGAGCAATCCGGCCCTGCCTGCGGGCAGTGTCGGTTATGTCTATTTGCCTGCCGCTGTGGGCATTGGCATCGCCAGCTATCCCATGGCGCGGGTGGGGGCGACCCTGGCACATCGTTTGCCCGCGACCACGCTCAAGCGGATTTTCGCGGGCGTCCTGTTTATCATCGGGCTGCGCCTCGCAATGGGCTGACAAGGACACACTATGCAATACCCGAATATCGATCCGGTTGCCATTTCCCTCGGGCCCCTGCAGGTCCACTGGTATGGCCTGACGTACCTGTTCGGCTTTCTGGCCGCCTGGTGGCTGGGCACGCTGCGCGCACGACGACCGGACAGCCACTGGACCGCGCAACAGGTCAGTGACCTGGTGTTCTACGGCGCCCTGGGTGTCATCGTGGGCGGCCGGCTTGGCTATACCCTGTTTTATAACTTCTCCGGCTTCCTGGCCGATCCGCTGTCGCTGGTGCGTATCTGGCAGGGCGGCATGTCCTTCCACGGCGGCATGATCGGTGTGCTGGTGACCTTCTGGATCTTCGCCCGCCGCACGGGCAAGCGTTACTTCGAAGTGGCGGATTTCATTGTGCCGATGGTGCCGCTCGGTCTGGCGGCAGGTCGTATCGGCAATTTCATCAACGGCGAACTGTGGGGACGGGCCAGCGATCTGCCCTGGGCCATGGTCTTTCCCGCTGATCCGCTGCAGATTGCCCGTCACCCTTCGCAGCTTTACCAGTCCCTGCTTGAAGGGCTGCTGCTGTTCACCGTGTTGTGGCTTTACTCCTCGAAGCGCCGCCCCATGGCTGCGGTCACCGGGCTTTTCGGCGCTGGTTACGGCGTCTGCCGCATCATTGCGGAGTTCTTCCGCGAACCGGACGCCCACATCGGCTTTATCGCCTTTGACTGGCTGACCATGGGGCAACTGCTGAGCCTGCCCATGGTTATCGCCGGTGTGGCCATGATGGTCTGGGCCTACCGGAATCCTGTATTCCCGCAACCTCCGGCCGCTGCGCCCGCCACCGCGCCTGCGGCCACGCCAGAGAAGCGCCGCAAGAAAAAGGGAGCCGCCCGCAAATGAAGCAATACCTTGATCTGCTGCGCCATGTGCGCGACCACGGTGTGGAAAAAAGCGACCGCACCGGTACCGGCACCCGCGCGGTGTTCGGATACCAGATGCGCTTCGACCTGGCCCAGGGCTTTCCCGTACTGACCACCAAGAAGTTGCATCTCAAGTCCATTGTTCATGAGTTGCTGTGGTTTTTGTCCGGCGATACCAATATCCGTTACCTGAAGGAAAACGGCGTCTCGATCTGGGACGAATGGGCGACCGACGACGGCGAACTCGGGCCGGTCTACGGGGAGCAGTGGCGTAGCTGGAAAACCCACGACGGCCGCGTCATCGACCAGATCCGCGACGTGCTTGCCGAGATTCGCCGCAACCCGGACTCCCGGCGCCTGGTGGTGTCGGCCTGGAACCCGGCCGTGTTGCCGGACCCGGCCCTGCCGCCGGACCAGAACGCTGCCCTGGGTCGCCAGGCGCTGCCGCCCTGCCACTGCTTGTTCCAGTTCTATGTGGCGGACGGCAAGCTGTCGTGCCAGTTGTACCAGCGCAGCGGCGATATTTTCCTGGGCGTGCCCTTCAATATCGCGTCCTACAGCTTGCTGACCCTGATGATGGCGCAGGTCTGCGGTCTGCAACCGGGCGAGTTCATCCACACGCTGGGCGACGCCCACCTGTACAGCAACCACCTGGAGCAGGCCGACCTGCAACTGAGCCGCACCCCGCGTGCCCTGCCGACCCTGCGCATCAACCCTGAAGTGAAGGACCTGTTTGCGTTCCGCTTCGAGGACTTCGAACTGCTGGACTATGATCCGCATCCGCACATCAAGGCGCCGGTGGCCATATGAGCGATCTGGATCAGCCCCTGTCTCTGGCCCTGATGGTGGCGCGCGCGGCCAACGGCTGTATCGGCCGTGACAACAAGTTGCCCTGGTACCTGCCGAATGACCTCAAGTACTTCAAGCAGGTCACCACCGGCAAACCGATCATCATGGGGCGCAAGACCTGGGAATCCCTGCGCGGGCCCCTGCCCGGCCGCACCAATATCGTGATCACCCGGCAACCGGACTACGAGGCCGCCGGGGCCCGTGTGGTGGCCTCACTGGATGAGGCTGTTCGCCTGGCAGAACAGGTGGCGCTGATCGATGGTGCGGGTGAAGCGGTGGTCATCGGCGGCGCGGAAATCTATGCCCTGGCGCTGCCGAAGGTGGATCGTATGTACATCACGGAAGTGCATGCCGATGTGGCGGGTGACGCCTTCTTCCCGGATTACCCCCGGGAAGTCTGGCAGGAAATCGGCCGCGAGGATTTCGCCGCCCAGCCGCCGAACGAGTACGACTACAGTTTCGTGGTCTATGCCCGGGCTACTGGCTTTGCGGCGACATCAGACAGAAGTAGCGGAACACGATAATGTTCAGCAGGCAGCTGATCAGGCTGGTGGTAATGGCCAGCCCGACGCTGCCGATGACCTGCTCGCCGAACAGGCCGGTGAACAGCAGGGCGCTAAGCTGGAACAGTGCAATCACGATCATGAACACCAGCGCCACAGCCCCAAGAATCTGCCACTGATCTGCCCGGGTGCGTTCGAACGAGGTACGCAGTGCCTGCAGCGGCGTCCGGTTTTCCAGCACGGCAATATAAGGGGCCTGACACAGCCGGGCGTACAGCCACGCGCCGGGGAAAATGAACAGCAGCAAACCGACGTATACCCCGAGGCCGAGCACCAGATAGGTGACCAGCAGTACCGGCGCTGCCTTCAGGCTGAACATCAGGCACTCGCCCAGTGAACGGGTCTGCCCCAGATAAATCCCCACCATCTGCGCCATGATGGCGCCTTCGGCAAACGGCCGCAGTAACAGGATCAATACGGCCGACAGCTCATTGACGCGAATCCCTTCGTCATCGGCGTGCAGGGCCGGGCCGAGGACACCCTGAATCAGTTCACTGGTCAGTGCGAACGGCAGCGTGACCAGCAGCAGGGCGGGGATGTTGCGCGACCAGAAGCGCAGGGTTTCCTGAATTCGTTGGCCGATCATGGGGTTCCCTGGAGCAATGACTTTATAGCGGGCGCGGCATTATAGCGTGCCCGGCGGTGTCCGTCTTATCAGCGGCGTTACCACCAGTACTTGCCCCAGTTTTCCGGGTTCGCCCAGAAGCGCGGGTTGTTCCAGTTGCGGCGGAAGTTGTAGGTGTCCAACTCGTAGCTGTACAGCATCATGCTGCGCTCGCCCTGTTCGAATACGGCGTCGCGGCGCAGGCCCATGCCGATAAAGTCGTTGCGCTGCCAGCGCAGGGTGGCGGGGGCCAGTTCGGGGCGATAGGTCACCACCATGCTGTCGGTGTGCAGATTGCGCAGCAGGCCGAGCAGTTCTTCGCCGCGATGGCGTTCCATGTATTCCAGCTGGTCGGCCACCAGCACCAGATCAAAGCGGCCCAGGCCGGCGAGATCGGGCATGGGGTCGGTCTTGCTGATGTGCCGATGCTGCACGCCGTGATCGGCGCACCACTGTTCTGCCAGGGGGACCGGGTTAAGACTCAGGGTCAGCAGTGTAGTGGGCTGGTGGCCGTCGAGAATGGCGGCCAGATGGTGTTGCGGGCTATCCGTCGCGGGGACGGTGGTTTCTGCTTGGCTCATGTCTTGAGTGTAGCCTGCCGGGGTTTTTCTCGCGAGTCTGGTGGTTGGGTTGTTTCCATTCTTTGTTGGTGTGGTGGTTGTGGCCCTCTGGGGGCGGGTAAGGGTTTTCTGGACACGCTGCAAGTACGTCCCTGTAAGCTCTCGTTCGGCA
>PNLU01000085.1 GCA_013823245.1 Alcanivorax sp. | reverse complement strand
GGTGGGTGTGTGGCGTGACGCCGGGGGGCTACAGGCATGATTGCCATGTGCATGATTGAGGTGGCGGAACAGGTTCTCGACCATGACCACCGAGCCATCCACCAGCATGCCGATGGCCACGGCCAGCCCTCCCAGCGACATCAGGTTGGCCGACAGACCCAGCCAGGCCATGATCACCAGCGCCAGGCCGATGGACACGGGTATCGAGAGCAGTACCAGTAGCGTGGCACGCAGATTCATCAGGAACAGGGCCAGCACGATCACAATCAGGACAAAGGCGATCAGCAATGCGTTCACTACTGTGCTGATGGCCTTGCCGATCAGGTCTGACTGATCGTAGAAGGGCTCCAGCGTGACCCCTTCCGGCAGCGCTTGCTGGATCAGCGGCAGACGCCGGGATATGCCTTCGATCGTGTGCTGCGTATTGGCGCCCATGCGCTTGAGCACGATACCCGATACCACTTCGCCGAGCGCCTGGGGTTCGCCGTTATCGTCGCGCCGTGTCATGGTCACTGCGCCCTGGCGAATTTCCGAGCCGAAGGCGACCTCTGCAACGTCGCTGAGGGTGACCACGGCGCCATTGACGACCTTCAATGGTGTCTCACGCAAGGCAGACAATCCGTCCTCGCCGCTCTCGAACCCGCCGACGCCACGAATCACCAGTTGTTCCTGCCCGCGGTTGAGATACCAGCCACCGGCGTTCAGGTTATTGTCATGCAGCGCCTCGACCACATCATTCTGGCTGAGCCGGTAGGCCAGCAGCCGGGCTGGGTCCAGATTGACCTGGTACTGCCGCACATCACCGCCGAAGGAGAGCACGTCGGTGACACCTTCCACCGGCATCAGCATCAGCTTCACCAGCCAGTCGTTCAGGCTGCGCAGGGCCATGCTGTCATAGCCGGATTCCGGGGTGGCCGTGAGCAGGTATTGATACACCTGGCCGAGGCCGGAGGTATTCGGTCCGATCTCCGGCGTGCCCACGCCCTCGGGAATCATGTCCCGTGCACTCTGCAAACGTTCGAATACCAGCTGCCGGGCGAAATAGATATCCGTGCCATCGCGGAACACCACGGTAATGCCGGACAGACCGGTGCGTGAAATGGAGCGAACCTCTTCCACATCCGGCAAGGCATACATCACCGCTTCAATGGGAAAGGTGATGAGCTGTTCCACTTCCTCCGCTGCCAGTCCGGGTGCTTCGGTATTGACGGTAACCTGTATATTGGTCACGTCAGGGAAGGCATCCAGACTCAGGCGCGGGATCATGAAAAACGCTGACACGACCAGTGCCAGCAGGGCGAGTGCCACCAACAGCCGGTGGGCGATCGCCAGGTCAATCAGACGATTGAACATGTGCTCTCTCCAGCAGCGTCAGTGGTTGTGCGGGTCGAAGCCGCCCTTGGCGATCTGCGACGCCACAAAAAAAGCACCCTGTGTGACCACCGTGGTGCCCGGCTCAATGCCGCTCACTTCCCGCAGCGAACCGAAGGTGCGGCCGCGAGTGACCGCCTGGGCACGGTAATGGCCGGGGCTGTCTTCGACAAACACTTGCCAGGTGCCATCGGCATGGCGCAGCAGGGCTGTTTCCGGCACGGTCAGCACGGCTGTTTCGGTGCGAAACAGAAAACGCACTTCGGCAAACTGGCCCGGGTGCAACAAATGTTCGCGGTTGTCGATTGCCAGGTGAACGACGCGTGTGCGCGTGACCGGGTCGATGGTATGCGCCTGCTGGAGGACGGTGCCGGGTTGCGTGATCGGGCCCACCTTTATTTCTGCCGGCAGACCGGAGGGCAGTTGTGCCGGTGAGTCCGGGGGCAGGTAGGCGGCTGCCCACAGGGTGCTTTCATCAGCCAGTTCCATGAGCGGCGTACCGGCTTCGGCAAGCTGCCCCTGGCGGAAATCATCCGCCAGGACTGTGCCTGCACGGCGAGCTGTCAGGGTGTATTCCCCAGCCGGGAGCTCGTCACGAATCAGTTGCTGTAGTGCGTCATCGTCGAGGCCATAGGCCAGCAGGCGTGCCCGTGCAGTGGCCAGGGTGCTTTCGGCGGCTACAAACCGCTGTTCCCCTACTGCTGCACGGCCCAGCTTCTGCACCCGCTGCTGTTCCGAGCGGGCCACACGGTAATCGGCCTGGGCGCTGGCGACATGTTCGCTGAACAGTGTCACCAGGGGCTGGCCGACGCGGACCTGTTCGCCGAGCGCGACATGCCGACGCACGACGACCGAGGGAACACGAGGGGAAACCAGATAGCTGGTGTAATCGTTGGAGCGCAGTTCGGCTGGCGCGTAAAGCGCGTAGTCTGCCGGCCGGGCGGTCAGTGTCTCGGTGCGGATACTGGCCAGGCTGCGTTGCCGCGCGCTCAGTTCAACCACTTCGGCATCGTGATCGTGCTCATCGTCATGGTTTTCCCCGGGGTGTGCATGATCCTCGTGCGCGTTGCGGGCATTGTCTGGAGCATGTGTCTCTGGTGCATGTGCGGGCACGGTTATGGGCAGACTGGCCAGCATGCCGCTCATCAGCAGTGTCATTAAGAAATTCATGTGTGTTTACCTTCCATTACAGCGCGTTCAGCGCGTCATCAAGCTGTCCGGTCTGCAACAGCCATTCGGTATGGGTTTCGCGTTCGGCCTGGCGCAGGGCAATACCAGCGCGTATGCCATCAGCGCGTTGCTGCAATGCCTGGAGATAATCGAGGGTGCTGAGGTCGCCACGGCGCCACTGCTGTTGCAGCAAGTGGGCACTGTCGGCGATGCGGGTGCCGACCAGTGTCTGCCAGCGGGCGGCACGATGGCGGTATGCTTCCAGCGCAGCAGTGACGCCCTCTGCGGTATAGCGCTGCTGGCGACGAACAGCCTGATAATCGGCCTCTGCGGCGAGCGCGGCCTGTTCGGCGGCGCGGTGACGGGCCTTGTAGGTGTTACGCAGGTTAAGAGGGATCGACAGCGCCACACCCAGCACATCGTCTTCGCCACTGCGGCCGGCGCTGATGCCTACGGTCGGATCGGCACGCTGGCTGCGGTCGCTCAGTGCGGCGGCCTGACGTAACACTTGCCAGTCTGCATGCGCCGCCGCCACGCGGGGGTGCTGATCCAGGCGCTCTCCGGACGGGGCGCCACGCCATTGCCAGAAGGCATCAGGAATGATCACACCGCCGTCGGGCATGCCAGGCAGCAATTCACGCAGGGCGGCCTCGGCCCGACGTGCGTCGGCCTGGGCGGTGGCCGTGTCATGGAGGTTGCGGGCCAGGGCCAGCCAGGTCAGTTCGGCATCCATCTGGCTCAAGTCACCGGCGCGCTCGCGGGCTTCAAGCAGGCGGATCATGGTATCGAGCTGCTGTTCCTGCTCGGTGGCCAGATCAGCCAGGGCGCGGGTAGCTTCCCAGCGGGTGAGGGCCGCGAGAGTGGCGGCGATCTTTTCCTGCACGGCGAGGCGGTACGCCTGTTCGGCTGCGGCGCGGCTGAAGCCGGCCTGCTGCGACAAGCGGTCCCGCTTGCCCCACAGGTCGATCGTCTGGCTCAGGCCGATCTGGTAATTGTTGTCCCTGCCTTCGCGTTCATAGGCGGTGGCCAGTTCCGGGTTGTAGAGGGGCTGGCTGAGGTCATCGGCGCTGGCGTGGGCGGCTTGCAGGCGCCCGGCGGCGGCGCGGACATCGGGGTGACGGCTGACTTGCTGGCGCAGCCATTCGCCCCAGGCTGATGCAGGCTGGCCGGGGCTGTTGCCCGCGCTGGCGGGCAGCGCCAGCAGGCAAAGCCCGGCGCAGACCAGCAGCCGGGTAAACGATACAGACATGATGCGGTCTCCGAATCGGATGAAGTAAACCCTGTGGCGGCCCGTCAGAGCAGGCCGCCGTGAAACGGTGTCGGGTTTACGCGATTGGAGGGCGCAGCAGGGGAGGGATCAGGTGCGTTGCGGGGCTGGCGGTATCCTGCAGTTGCCAGGGGTACCGGGCGGGCCGGTGCGGCGCGGCCACGTTGAGCGGGGCCGGGGCATGACTCTGGCAGCAGTGGTGGTGATGGCTGGCATGGGGCTGGTCGGATTCGGATGAGGCGAAGCTGTGATCATGATGCAGCGTATAGGCGTCTGCGATCGCATGCAGGCTTTGCATGGTCAGCATGATTATCAGCAGGTATCCCAGACAGCGGCGCATGATCATCCGATGTTATCGATCCAGGTGAAAAGTGTAGCAGCTTTGCTGGCTGTCGCCTGTGGCATAACGCCGCAGTGGATCAATGGCTGTCCAGGCCCAGCTGGTCGAAGGTCAGGGTCAGGTCCAGTGCCTTGAAGCGGGCCATCAGTTCAGCGGGCAGGTAAAACGCCGGATCATCCATGAAGAAATACTGGGAGACACCTATACCACAACGGTAGCGACGCCGCAGCGCGGGCAGACGATCACCGAGTTGTTCGAGTTTCTCCACCAGGGCCTCGAAGTGCTCCCGATGGCTGGCCTGCTGATCCAGACCGCTGGTCAGCAGCCAGCGGTTGTCCAGGCGCCGGGCTTCGGGCGCCAGTTCGCTGTAGGGCTCGCCCTGACGCCAGCAGTCGTCCGGCGGCATGCCCGCCTGGGCCGTGATCGCTTCCGGGTCTTCCTGAAAGCCGAAAATGGCAAAATAGACATGATGTTCGAGGCGTTTCATCTGCACGCTCTCTGTTGTTTTCCCCCAAAGAACTCACTCTAACCAACTGATCTGCTGTCTGGCCAGCCGTGAACCGGGCGGATCGGGCCACAATGCGTGACCTGCATGCTATACTGCGCGCCCTTCTGGCCCCGAACCCAGCACAGAAACCCAGCACAGAGCGAGCCCTGAGTGAGCGAACACCCGCTGCTGACCGTTGAAGCCCTGGCCTGCGAGCGCGACGACCGGTTGCTGTTCCGCGATCTGGCCTTCACGGCCCGGGGTGGGGATATCTGGCAGGTGGCAGGCCCCAATGGCGCGGGCAAGACCACCTTGCTGCGTATTCTGGCCGGGCTGTTCGGATTTTATGAGGGCACCCTGAGCTGGCATCAGGATCTGGTCTTGCGCCAGGCGATGTTGTATCTGGGGCATCGCCCCGGGCTGCGTGAAGAGCTGTCGCCGCTGGAAAACCTGACCTGGCTCAGTGCCTTGCATGGCCAGCGCGACGACAATGCACTGCTGGCGGCGCTGGCTGCTGTGGGGCTGGCGGGTTTCGAGGACTTGCCCGTGGCACATCTGTCGGCGGGCCAGAAACGGCGTGTGGCGCTGGCGCGCCTGTGGTTGCCCGGCAAGCCGATCTGGATTCTGGATGAACCCTTTACCGCCATTGATGCCGAAGGCATCGCGCTGGTGGAGCAGCGTTTGCGACATCACGCTGAACAGGGCGGGCTGGTGATCTATACCTCGCATCATCGGCTGGCGGCGGATACCCGCCAGATACTGCTCGGCCGCGGTGCCGCCCGGGTGCAGCCATGAGCGGCTTCAGTGCCACCCTGCGCCGCGAGGTGTTGCTGGCATCGCGCAGCCCGGCGGACATGGTCAACCCGTTGTTCTTTTTTGTGGTGGTGGTGAGCCTGTTTCCGTTGGCGGTGCCCCCCACGCCGGGCCTGCTGGAGGCCATGGCCCCGGGCGTGGTCTGGGTGGCGGCCTTGCTGGCGGTCATGTTGTCCCTGGACGGGCTTTTTCGCAGCGATGAAGAAGCCGGCGTGCTGGATCAACTGCTGGTGGCGCCGGTGGAGCTGTATTTCACGGTGCTGGCCAAGGTGCTGGCGCACTGGCTGCTGACCGGATTGCCGCTGGTGCTGGTGGCGCCGTTGCTGGGTTATATGCTGCAACTGCCCGCCGAGGTGCTGGGCAGCCTGCTGCTGGGCCTGCTGCTGGGCACGCCGACACTGATGTTTATCGGCGCCATTGGCGCGGCCCTCACGGTGGGTTTGCGGCGAGGCAGTATGCTGTTGGCATTGCTGGTGCTGCCGTTGTACATCCCGGTGCTGGTGTTCGGCGCCGGCAGCCTGGGCCGGGCACTGGAGGGTCTGCCGGTGTCACCGGTGATGGCAGTGCTCGGCGCCATGCTGGCCATGGCCATGAGCCTGGGGCCGTTTGCAGTCGCCCTGGGGCTGCGCATCAGCAGTGGTGATTGAGCAATGAGTTATCAAGCGAACAGTGTAGCGAACAGTATAGAGAGCAGTGGGAGTAAGTAGCAGCATGAGTAGCGACGCCGTATCCCGTGCCGGACTGCCCGCACATTTTTTTGCTGTCAGCCTGAGTGCCGGCCTGCTGGCGCTGATGACCTGGTTCATCTGGTCCGCGCCGCCGGTGGCGCGCACGGTCTGGCTGGCAGGCGGCTGGACCTTCGGGGTGCTGTTCTATTACGGCGCCCTGCGTTATCCGCACTGGTACTGGCAGACGCTGGAGCGCTGGTATCACCAGTTGGGCTCGCCACCGCATTTTTATCGTATTGCCGGGCTGTGGCTGCCGTGGCTGGTGATTATTGCGACCGTGTTGTGTGTCGTGGGCGTGGTCTGGGGGCTGGCGTTTGCGCCGCCTCACCATGAGCAGGGCAACAGCTATCGCATCATCTACTTGCACGTGCCCGCTTCCAGTGCCGCCCTGATGGCCTATGTCGCCATGGGCGTGGCCGGGCTGGTGGCGCTGGTGTGGCGCCTGAAGATGGCGGAAATCGCGATCAAGGCCATTGCGCCCTTCGGCGCCATCATGGCGGCGGTGTCGCTGATCAGTGGTGCCATCTGGGGGCGGCCGACGTGGGGCACCTACTGGATCTGGGACGCGCGGCTGACCTCGATGCTGATCCTGTTGTTCATGTACCTGGGGGTGATCGCGTTGCAGAACGCGATCCGCGATCCACGTCAGGCCGGACAGGCTGCCAGCCTGCTCAGTGTGGTGGGCGTGATCAATGTAGTGATCGTGCGCTATTCCGTGGACTGGTGGCAGAGCCTGCACCAGGGCAGCTCGATGAGCATGTTCGGTACTGCGGGCAGTGCCATTCACCCGAGCATGCTGGCGCCGCTGCTGCTGTGCATGTTCGGCACCTATTTTCTGTTTGCCGTGACGGTGCTGGTGAGGGCCCGCACGGAGATTCTCTGGCGTGAACGCAAGAGCGCCTGGGTACGCGAGGAGGTGGCCTGATGCATTTCGATTCGCTGGCTGAACTCTGGCAAATGGGGGTGCATGGCCCCTGGGTATGGAGCGCTTACGGCATCTGCGTGGCGTTGATAGCCCTGAATGTTGTGTGGGCGGTGCACCGGGGTCGCCGGGTGCGCCGTGATATCCGTGGTCTGATACGGCGACAGTCCCTGCAGGAGAAACAATGAATCCGGTACGCAAACAACGTCTGCTGATAATTGTCGGCGCCCTGGCGGGCGTGGCACTGGCGACAGGGCTGTTGCTGTATGCGATCTCGGAGAACCTGAACCTGTTCTACACGCCACAGCAGGTGGCCGAGGGCGAAGCCCCGATCGGTCAGCGCATGCGCGTGGGCGGGCTGGTGGTAGAAGGTTCAGTGCGCCGTAACCAGGAGACACTGGAAAACGAGTTCGACCTGACCGACGGCATCGGCACCTTCACGGTCTATTACACCGGTATCCTGCCGGACCTGTTCCGTGAAGGGCAGGGCATCGTGGCGAACGGCACCCTGGCCAGCCACACCCGCTTCGAGGCCACGGAAGTCCTGGCCAAGCACGACGAGCAATATATGCCGCCGGAAGTCATGGAAGCCCTGCAGCGGGCCGGGCATCCGGCCGCCAGCGAACCGGGGCCGGAGCCGGAAGAAGGGGTCAGCTACTGACCCTCCAGGGCTTTTCCTGAAAAGACTTGATAATCATTATCATTATGGTTAGTATCCTTCCTGAGATCAGGATTTGGATGCAGTCTATGTACGTTTGTCTCTGCAAGGGCATCACTGACGGCCAGATACGGGAAGCAGTCCACCAGGGCTGCGACAGTTTGCGCGATCTTCGTCGGGAACTCGGGGTAGGCGGTCAGTGTGGCAAGTGCGCCCGGGATGCGCGTGAGGTGCTTCGGGATACCCGTGCCCAGGCATCTGCGCAACCTTACGCAGCAGCAGCGGCCATGTCCGCATCCCGATCCAGCGGGCCGGTACTGTTTGCTCCCCAGACAGTGGCTTCTGCGCCGGCCTGATCTCACAGCAACTCCCCTGACGACGGCTCTCAGTGGCAACCCCGCTGAGAGTCGTTTTTATTTGTATTCCTGTTTTTTGTTGCCGTTGGGAATGGCCGGTTGCAGTGTTCACGCCGCGCACTGACAATACGGGCACCCCGAATTTTCTGGAGAGTCACGATGCGCGGCGACACCAAGGTGATTGAATATCTGAACAAGGCGCTCGCCAACGAGTTGATTGCCATCAACCAGTATTTTTTGCATGCGCGCATGTACAAGGACTGGGGGCTGGAGAAGCTGGCGGAGAAGGAATACGAAGAATCCATTGACGAGATGAAGCATGCTGACCAGCTGGTGCAGCGCATCCTGTTTCTGGAAGGCATTCCCAACCTGCAGGATCTGGGGCGGCTGAAAATCGGCGAGAACACCCGCGAGATGCTCGAATGTGACCTCAAGCTGGAGCATGAAGCCGTGCCGCTGCTGCGCGAGGCCATCGCCTACGCGGATTCGGTGCGCGACTATGTGTCGCGCGACGTGTTCAACAGCATCCTGGAATCCGAGGAAGAGCACATCGACTGGCTGGAAACCCAGCTGGGTCTGATCGACAAGGTGGGCCTGGAAAACTACCTGCAAAAGAACATGGCCACGGCCGAAGAGGGCTGATTCCATCCCGGTTGGTGATCTTTTGCGCGATCAGCATTTACACCCTTGACGGGGCCAGACCTATTCGGAATAATGCGCAGCCTCTCGGGGCGGTATGCCTCAGAGAAAAAGGTTATGCACCCGTAGCTCAGTTGGGTGAGCAGGGATCAAGCGAAACACGGTTTCGCCCCTGCGAACGCCATCCGGGTATTACCGGATGGCCGGGATTTTCAGGCCTGGCCTGAAAATGAGCGTCAGCAAAGCGAAGCTTTGCCAGAGGCTCAGGCTGGCTCGAGGGCCGGTGACAATGTGACAGGTTATGCACCCGTAGCTCAGTTGGATAGAGCGTCTGGCTACGAACCAGAAGGTCGGAGGTTCGAATCCTTCCGGGTGCGCCATACAGGAAAAGGCTTCCCCAACGGGAAGCCTTTTTTTGTGCCTTCAAGTCTTTGATTTTCAACGCGTGATCTTTTTGGTCACCCCTTCCTGCGATTGCGCATTGTCGACAATCCCGGTACATTTCGGCGCTTCGGGCACAGGTGCCTGCGGGTCCAAAAGGCCCGATCAGCACCGGCGACCCGGCCACTTCAGGAAAGGGGTGTTCCATGAGCGAGTTGATGTCACAAGGCCTTGAACTGATGCTCACCGGTATCGGTGTGGTGTTTGCCTTTCTGATTGTGCTGGTCGTGCTGATGACCACCATGTCTGCTGTCATCAACCGCTTCTTCCCCGAGTCAGCGCCCGCGCCCGCCCCGGTTACCGAGGCGCCCCGGGCGGCAGATAACACGGTTCCCCCCCATGTGCTTGCCGTGATTCAGGACGCCGTGCGCCAGCACCGCGCCCGGCAGCGCTGAGGCTTTCCAACCGTCAGACAGGTCGGTGACCCCGGCCACCAGTCAGCATCAGGGATTGCATCATGAGTGATAAAAAACCGCTTGGCATAACCGATGTGGTGTTGCGAGACGCCCATCAGTCGCTGTTTGCCACCCGGTTGCGCCTCGACGACATGTTGCCGATTGCCGGCAAGCTGGACGCGGTGGGCTTCTGGTCACTGGAATCCTGGGGTGGGGCGACGTTCGATGCCTGCATCCGCTACCTCGGTGAAGACCCGTGGGAGCGCATCCGCGAACTGAAGGCCGCGATGCCCAACACGCCCCAGCAAATGCTGCTGCGCGGCCAGAACCTGCTGGGCTACCGCCACTATGCAGATGACGTGGTGGACCGTTTTGTCGAGCGCGCAGCGGTCAACGGTGTTGACGTGTTCCGCGTGTTCGACGCCATGAATGACATGCGCAACATTCGCCGGGCCATCGAAGCCGTGTTGCAGCAGGGCAAGCACGCTCAGGGCACCCTGTCGTACACGGTGAGCCCGGTGCATACCCTGGACATGTGGCTGGATATGGCGCGCCAGATTGAAGACATGGGCGCCCACTCAATCTGCATCAAGGACATGGCCGGCCTGCTGCGGCCGTATACCGCCTATGAACTGGTGACGCGCCTCAAGCAGACCGTGTCGATCCCGATCCACATGCAGTGCCATGCCACCACGGGCCTGTCCACAGCGACCATCGTCAAGGCGGCCGAGGCGGGTATCGATAATGTGGATACGGCCGTCTCTTCCATGTCGATGACCTATGGCCACAGCCCCACCGAAGCTGTGGTGGCAATCCTCGAGGGCACGGACCGTGACACCGGCCTGGATATTCTGCTGCTGGAAGAAATCGCGGCTTATTTCCGTGAGGTGCGCAAGAAATACGCGAAGTTCGAAGGCAGTCTGCGCGGCGTGGATTCCCGCATCCTGGTAGCCCAGGTGCCCGGCGGCATGCTCACCAATATGGAAAGCCAGCTGCGCGAGCAGAATGCCGCAGATCGCATGGATGCCGTACTGGAAGAAATCCCGCGCGTGCGCGAAGACCTCGGCTTCATCCCCCTGGTGACCCCGACCTCACAGATTGTCGGCACCCAGGCGGTGATGAATGTGCTGGCGGGCGAGCGTTACAAGGCGCTCTCGAAAGAAACCCGTGGCGTGCTGCGCGGCGAATACGGCGCCGCCCCGGCCCCATTCAACAAGGCATTGCAGGAGCGCGCCCTGGACGGCGATTCCCCGGTGACCTGCCGCCCGGCCGACCTGCTGGATAATGAAATGGACAGCCTGGCCGACGAACTGGCCGCCCAGGCGAAAGAGAAGGGCATCACCCTGGCCGACGGCGAACGTCGCATCGACGACGTGCTGACCTACGCCCTGTTTCCGCAGATCGGCCTCAAGTTCCTGCAGAACCGGGGCAATCCCGATGCCTTCGAACCCGCTCCCACCGGCAAGGAAAGCGCACTGGTCACCACCGATAGCGGTGATGAAGTCTACACCGTGGAAGTGGAAGGCAAGGCCTACACCGTTACCGTGAGCAACGGCGGCGACATCACCGGCCTGCGCAGCCTGAACGCGGCTGATCCGGGAAGCGACACCGCGGCCCTGCCAGCGGGCGAGGGCGAGGCCGTACCCGCACCGCTGGCGGGCAATATCTTCAAGGTGCTGGTGAAGCCGGGCCAGCAGGTGAAGGAAGGCGAAAAAATCATGGTGCTGGAAGCCATGAAAATGGAAACCGATGTTTCCGCCCCGCGCGCCGGCACCATCGCCGCCGTAAATGTGAAAGAAGGCGATGCAGTGACCGTGGGCGACGCCCTGGTCCTGCTGAGCTGACGGAGGCGCTGCGGCCATGGATCAACTGGAAAAACTCTGGCACAGCACCGGCCTGTACCACATGGCGCCAGGCCAACTGCTGATGGTGCTGATCTGCCTGGGGCTGCTTTACCTGGCAATCGCCCGCAAGTTTGAACCCCTTCTGCTGCTGCCGATCGGCTTTGGCGGCCTGCTGGCCAATATCCCCGTTGCGGGGTTGGCGGAATCAGCGGTGAGCCAGGCCCTGCATCTGGGCAGCGCCGAACTGATCGCCGGCATCAGCCAGTTGCTGGGCGCCGACCCGGACAGTGGCACCCGCGCCCTCTACAGCGCCTACCACGCTGCTGAGCCTGCCGTGCGCGCCCAGGTTCATGAATTCGCCCTGGATGCCAACTACACCGACGGCCTGCTGTACCTGGTCTACACCATCGGCCTGGCCACCGGCGTCTTCCCGCTGCTGATCTTCCTCGGCGTGGGCGCCATGACCGACTTCGGTCCACTGCTGGCCAATCCGCGCACACTGCTGCTTGGCGCCGCCGCCCAGTTCGGCATCTTTGCCGCACTGCTCGGCGCCCTGGCACTGAATTATGTCGGCCTGGATTTCTCCATCGCCCAGGCTGCCTCCATCGGCATCATCGGCGGTGCCGACGGGCCCACCGCCATCTACGTAACCTCGCGCCTGGCACCGGAACTGCTCGGCGCCGTGGCCGTGGCAGCCTACTCGTATATGGCTCTGGTGCCACTGATCCAGCCGCCGATCATCCGCCTGCTGACCACAGAGAAAGAACGCAGCATCCGCATGGAGCAACTGCGCCCGGTCAGCCGTCGCGAAAAGATCATGTTCCCGATCATCCTGTTGCTGCTGGTGGCGCTGGTACTGCCGGATGCAGCACCGCTGCTGGGGATGTTCTGCCTGGGTAACCTGATGAAAGAATCCGGTGTGGTCAGCCGCCTGGTGGACACCACCACCAACGCGCTGATCAATGTGGTGACCATCCTGCTGGGTCTGGCGGTAGGCGCCAAGCTGGGCGCCGAGGGCTTCCTGGTGCCGCAGACCCTGGGCATCATCGTGCTGGGCCTGGCGGCCTTCTGTATCGGTACGGCAAGTGGTGTGCTGATGGGCAAGCTGATGAGCAAGGTGTCGCGCACGCCAATCAATCCGATTATCGGCGCGGCGGGCGTCTCTGCCGTGCCAATGGCGGCGCGCGTGGCCAACAAGGTGGGGCTGGAGGCGAACAACCAGAACTTCCTGCTGATGCACGCCATGGGGCCCAATGTCGCTGGCGTGATCGGCTCGGCGGTAGCCGCCGGGGTGTTGCTCAACTTTGTCGGGTGATGGTCCGTTTGGTGCCATGCTTTGTTGGTTGGGT
>PNLU01000084.1 GCA_013823245.1 Alcanivorax sp. | reverse complement strand
TAAGGATGTCATGGTTCTGGACGTGCTGGCACTGGTCAAGGAGCAGGACGTGGGCATGGCCTATCGTCGCTCCTGCCGTGAAGGGGTGTGTGGTTCCGACGGCATGAACATCAACGGCAAGAACGGTCTGGCCTGTGTCACACCGTTGTCCGAAGCCGCGCCGGGTGTGCTGGAGGGCAAGAAACCGCTGATCATCCGCCCATTGCCGGGCCTGCCGGTGGTGCGTGATCTGGCGGTGGACATGACCATGTTCTACAACCAGTACGAGAAGGTGAAACCGTACCTGATCAACGAGACCCCGGCGCCGGCCATCGAGCGGCGCCAGAGCCCGGAAGAGCGGGCCAAGCTCGACGGTCTGTACGAGTGCATCCTGTGCGCCTGCTGCTCTACCAGCTGCCCGTCGTTCTGGTGGAACCCGGAGAAGTTCCTGGGGCCAGCAGCCCTGCTGCAGTCCTACCGTTTCCTGGCGGACAGCCGCGACCAGGCCACCAGCGAGCGCCTGGGTAACCTGGATGATCCGTTCTCGCTGTTCCGCTGCCGGGGCATCATGAACTGTGTCAGCGTGTGCCCGAAGGGGCTCAATCCGACCCGGGCCATCGGTCACATCCGCTCGATGTTGCTCGAGCGGGCGGTGTAACCGGCAGCGGTTCCCCGGATGTAAGACAATCAGGCGGCCTTCGGGCCGCTTTTTTGCAGGCGCGCGAACCCGGCGAGAAGGGCGACTTTCGACCAAAGTCCACGCAAGTCTGTCAATTTTTTTGCTTTCCGCGTCTAACAATAGGGCGTGAAAGTCGATACACTTACGGGGGTTCGGGGTTACCCACCTCGACCTGAAATCTGTATCGGGAGGGTCGGCGCTCACAAAGCGCCGTCTCTGTAATCTACACGCGGGAATCGGGCGATCCCCCTGCGCAGTATCTGGCCTCAGGGGGCCTGTCCCTTCTCCCGAGAAGGAACGGACACGATGCAAGACAGTTCCATGCAGCACCAGTGGGCCACCTCCCACATCGGGGGCAGCAACGCCTCCTATGTTGATGAACTGTACGAATCCTATCTGACTGATCCCAATTCCGTGCCGGAAGACTGGCGCGCCTACTTCGAAAAGCTCCCCAGCGTCGAAGGCAACGTGGAATCCGATCTGCCCCACGGCGCCGTACGCGAATATTTCCTGTTGCAGGCCAAGAACCGTTCCCGGGTGCAGAAGTTCGGTGCCGGTGCCGTGAGCACCGAGCACGAGCGACGCCAGGTGCGGGTGCTGCACCTGATTGCGGCCTACCGCAACCGGGGGCACCAGGTGGCCAACCTGGATCCGCTGGGCCTGATGGAGCGTGAAGTAGTGCCGGATCTGGATCTGGCCCATCACGGCCTGAGTCAGGCAGATCTGGATACCGTATTCCAGACCGGCAACCTGTTTATCGGCAAGCCGGAAGCCACCCTGCGCGAAATTGTCGACTGCCTGCGCGGTACCTACTGTTCCACGGTGGGGGCCGAGTACATGCACATCGTCAACACGGCAGAGAAGCGCTGGCTGCAGCAGCGCCTCGAGAGTGTGCGCAGTCATCCGCAGTACAGCGACGAAGTGCGCAAGCATATCTTCGAGCGACTGACCGCCGCAGAAGGGCTGGAGAAGTACCTGGGCAGCCGCTATCCCGGCACCAAGCGCTTCGGCCTGGAAGGGGGCGAGTCCCTGATCCCGCTGGTGGACGAGGTGATCCAGCGCGCCGGTAGCTATGGCGTCAAGGAAATCGTCATCGGCATGGCCCACCGTGGCCGCCTCAACGTGCTCGTCAATACCCTGGGCAAGAGCCCGGCGGATCTGTTCGGCGAGTTTGAAGGCAAGACTTTCAATGAAAAGGGCTCCGGTGACGTGAAGTATCACCAGGGGTTCTCGTCCAATGTGCAGACGCCGGGCGGCGAAGTGCATCTGGCGATGGCGTTCAACCCGTCTCACCTGGAGATTGTATCGCCAGTGGTCGAGGGCTCGGTGCGAGCCCGCCAGGAACGCCGCCACGATGACGAGGGTGACCAGGTCGTGCCACTGCTCCTGCACGGCGATGCCGCCTTCGCAGGGCAGGGTGTGGTCATGGAAACCTTCCAGATGTCCCAGACCCGGGGCTTCAAGACTGGCGGCACGGTGCATGTGATCATCAACAACCAGGTCGGCTTCACCACCAGTCGTCGTGAAGATGCGCGTTCCACCGAATACTCCACCGATGTAGCCAAGATGGTCCAGGCGCCGATTTTTCACGTTAACGGCGATGATCCGGAAGCGGTGTTCTTTGTCACCCAGGTGGCGATGGATTACCGCATGCAGTTCAAGAAAGACGTGGTGATCGACCTGATCTGCTACCGCCGTCTGGGGCATAACGAGGCGGATGAACCTTCCGCCACCCAGCCGCTGATGTACAAGAAGATCAAGTCGCATCCGACTACCCGGACCCTGTACGCAGAGCGCCTGATCAGCGCATCGGTGGTCTCCGAAGGCGAGAGCAACAATATGGCCGAGGAGTACCGGAACAATCTGGACCAGGGTAACCATGTGGTGAAATCCCTGGTGCGTGAGCCGAACAAGGCGCTGTTTGTGGACTGGTCGCCTTATATTGGTCACGACGTGGTGGACGACTGGGATACCGGCTTCAAGCTGAAAAAGATGCAGAGCCTGGCGTCGCAGCTGGAAACCATGCCTGAGGGCTTCGTTGCCCAGCGGCAGGTGAAGAAGATTCTCGAAGACCGTCGCAAGATGACCGCTGGCGCCTTGCCGATCAACTGGGGCTACGCCGAAACCATGGCCTATGCCACGCTGATTGATCAGGGCTTCCCGGTGCGTCTGACCGGGCAGGACTGTGGGCGCGGTACCTTCTCGCATCGCCATGCGGTGCTGCATAACCAGAAAAATGGCGAGTCTTATGTGCCGTTGCAGCATCTTTACAAGGAGCAGCCGCCGTTCGAGATCTATGACTCGCTGCTGTCCGAGGAAGCGGTGCTGGCGTTTGAGTACGGCTACGCCACTACGGCGCCGAAGGCGCTGGTGATCTGGGAAGCACAGTTCGGTGACTTCGCCAATGGTGCCCAGGTGGTGATTGATCAGTTCATTTCTTCCGGTGAGGCCAAGTGGGCCCGGGTGTGTGGGCTGACGTTGCTGCTGCCGCATGGTTATGAAGGGCAGGGCCCGGAGCATTCCTCGGCCCGTCTGGAGCGCTTCCTGCAATTGTGCGCCGAGCACAACATGCAGGTGTGCATGCCGACCACGCCGGCCCAGATTTTCCATCTGCTGCGCCGTCAGGCCATTCGCCCGCTGCGCAAGCCGCTTGTGGTGATGAGCCCGAAAAGCCTGTTGCGTCACAAGCGCGCCATTTCAACGCTGGATGAACTGGCCGGTGGTCAGTTCCAGACCGTGCTGCCGGAAGTGGAAGCGCTGGACGCGGCGAAAGTGACACGCCTGATCCTGTGCAGCGGCAAGGTGTATTACGACCTGCTGGAAAAACGTGAAGCCGAAGGGCTGACCGATACGGCGATTGTGCGTATCGAACAGCTGTATCCGTTCCCCGAGGAACGGCTGTATGAGGTGATCGAACAGTACAGCAAACTCAAGCATGTGGTCTGGTGCCAGGAAGAGCCAATGAATCAGGGCGCCTGGTATTGCAGCCAGCACCATATGCGCAATGTGGTTGCACGACTGAATCCGAAGCTGAACCTGCAATACGCCGGTCGCGATTCTGCCGCCGCGCCCGCCGCCGGGCTGATGTCCCAGCATGTGGCGCAACAGCAGAAGCTGGTGCAGGACGCCTTCGGGCTTGAGTAATTTCCAGAGTCAACGCGGAATCAAGGGCATAACATGTCAATCGAAATCAAAGCGCCACAATTTCCGGAATCGGTAGCGGACGGCACGGTTGCCACCTGGCACAAGCAGGAAGGGGATCAGGTCAAGCGGGACGAGCTGCTGGTTGATATTGAAACCGACAAGGTGGTGCTGGAAGTCGTGGCCGCCGCAGACGGTGTGCTGGGCAAGATTCTGAAAGCCGAAGGCGACACCGTCGAAAGCCAGGAACTGCTGGGCAGCCTGGAGACCGATGGCGCGGGTGGCAAGTCCGCCAGTGCCAGCAGCGACGGCAAAGGGGCAGAAGAAAAGAAAGCCAGCGCGGAGAAGAAGCCAGCCGAAGCGGCCAGCCAGAGCAAGCAGGATGACGACAAGGCCGAGGGCGGTGAAGACGCCGCTGCGGGCCCGGCGGCACGCAAGCTGATGAGCGAACACGGTATTGATGCCGGTTCGGTCGAAGGTACCGGCAAGGGTGGACGCATTACCCGTGAGGACGTCGAGAAGGCGCTCAAGGCGCGTGAAGAGCGTCGCGCGAATGATCCGGCCGCCAAGGCACCGCAGCCCGGTCACGCTGAAGTGCCAGCGGTGCCGGGTGAGCGCGAGGAACGCCGCGTGCCCATGACCCGTCTGCGCAAGCGGATTGCCGAGCGTCTGGTGTCCGCGCAGCAGGATGCGGCCATGCTCACCACGTTCAACGAGGTGAACATGAAGCCGATCATGGACATGCGCAAGCATTACCAGAGTGACTTCGAGAAGACCCACGGCGTGCGTCTGGGTTTCATGGGCTTCTTCGTGCGGGCCTGTGTGGAAGCCCTGAAACGCTTCCCGGCGGTCAATGCTTCCATTGATGGCGACGACATCGTGTATCACGGTTATTACGACATCGGCGTAGCCGTGTCGTCGGATCGTGGCCTGGTGGTGCCGGTGATGCGTGATGCCGACCAGAAGGGGTTGGCCGAGGTGGAATCGCAAATCATCGAATACGGCAAGAAAGCCCGTGACGGCAAGCTGTCGATCGAAGAGATGTCCGGCGGTACCTTTACCATTTCCAACGGTGGCGTGTTCGGTTCGCTGCTGTCCACGCCGATCCTGAACCCGCCGCAAACAGCCATTCTGGGCATGCACAAGATTCAGGAGCGGCCGATGGCCGTGGACGGCAAGGTCGAGATCCTGCCGATGATGTATCTGGCGCTGTCCTATGACCATCGGTTGATCGATGGCAAGGAAGCGGTGCAGTTCCTGGTGGCGGTGAAGAACTTCATCGAAGACCCGGCGCGCCTGCTGCTGGATATCTGAGGAAGACACGATTATGAGTGACAAGTACGACGTGATAGTGATTGGTGGTGGCCCCGGCGGTTATGCTGCGGCCATCCGCTGCGCACAGCTGGGCCTGAAGACAGCCTGCATCGAGAAGCGCATCAACAAGCAGGGCAAGCCGGCCCTGGGCGGCACCTGCCTTAACGTGGGTTGCATTCCGTCCAAGGCGTTGCTGGATTCGTCCTGGAAGTACTACGAAGCGAAGAACAAGCTCGCCAACCACGGTGTGGTGGTGAATGCGCCGAAGATTGACATGAAGCAGATGCAGCAGCGCAAGGACGAGGTGGTGCTCAAGCTCACCGGCGGTATCGGCGCGCTGTTTCAGGCCAACAAGGTGACCTGGTTGCAGGGCAGCGGCAAGCTGTTGAGCGGCAAGCAGGTGGAATTCACCCCGAACGAGAAAGGCGACACCGAGACGCTGCAGGCCGAGCACGTGATTCTGGCGGCCGGGTCGGTGCCGATCGAGATCGGTGTGGCGCCGTTGCAGGATGATCTGGTCGTGGATTCTACCGGCGCGCTGGAATTTACCTCGGTACCCAAACGCCTCGGCGTGATTGGCGCTGGCGTGATCGGCCTGGAGCTGGGCAGTGTCTGGGCGCGGCTCGGGGCTGAAGTGGTGGTACTGGAGGCGGTGGACAAGTTCCTCCCCAATGTTGATACCCAGATCAGCAAGGAAGCCTTCAAGCTGTTCGGGAAACAGGGTCTGGATATCCGTCTGGGTGCCCGGGTGACCGGGTCTGAAGCCAAAGGCAAGAAGATTACCGTCAGTTACGAAGACGGCAACGGCGAGCACAGCGAAACCTTCGACAAGCTGATCGTTGCGGTGGGGCGTCGCCCCATGACCGGCGATCTGCTGTCCCAGGATGCCGGTGTGTCCCTGGATGAGCGTAACTTCATCTATGTGGACAGCCAGTGCCGCACCGATGCTCCCGGTGTCTACGCCATTGGTGACCTGGTGCGCGGTCCGGCCCTGGCTCACAAGGCCCTGGAAGAGGGCGTTATGGTGGCTGAGGTGATCGCTGGCGAGCATACCCAGGTGAACTACGACACCATCGCTGCGGTGATCTACACGCACCCTGAAGTAGCCTGGGTCGGCAAGACCGAAGACGAGGTGAAAGCCTCGGGTGAAGCCTACAAGACTGGTGTGGTGCCGTTTGCGGCCAACGGCCGCGCTCTGGCAGCGGATGATGCTGACGGCATGGTCAAGTTCGTGGTGGATGAAAAAACGGATCGCGTGATTGGCATGCATGTGATCGGGCCGCAGGCGTCCGAGCTGGTGCAGCAGGGCGTGATTGCGATGGAATTTGGTTCGACGATCGAAGACCTGCAGTTAATGGTGTTCAGTCATCCGGCGCTGTCGGAAACCGTCCACGAGGCGGCGCTGGCAGCGGACTACCGGGCCATTCATGTGGCGCAGCGCCGCCGCAAGAAGTAAACGGCTTTTTATCAATCACAGATAGTGGAAACCTGACATGAACCTGCATGAATATCAGGCCAAGCAGCTCTTTGCCGAGTACGGGCTGCCGGTGTCAACGGGCTTTGCCTGTGATACCCCGGAAGAGGTGGCTGCCAAGGCGAAAGAGATCGGTGGCAACCGCTGGGTGGTAAAAGCCCAGGTGCACGCCGGTGGCCGGGGCAAAGCGGGCGGCGTGAAGCTGGTGGAAAGCCCGGAAGCCGCTGCCGAATTTGCCAAGAAGTGGCTTGGCCAGCGCCTGGTGACCTTCCAGACCGATGAGCGTGGTCAGCCGGTATCGAAGATTCTGGTGGAAACCTGCACCGACATCGCCGACGAGCTGTATCTGGGTGCCGTGGTAGATCGTGCTACCCGTCGTGTGGTGTTCATGGCGTCCACAGAGGGCGGCGTGGAAATCGAGAAAGTGGCCGAGGAAACGCCGGAGAAAATTCTCAAGGCGATCATCGATCCACTGGTCGGCGCCCAACCCTACCAGGCCCGTGAGCTGGCGTTCCAGCTTGGCCTGAAGGGTGACCAGGTCAAACAGTTCGTGAAGATTTTCCTGGGCCTGGCCAAGCTGTTTGAAGAAAAGGATCTGGCGCTGCTGGAGATCAATCCGCTGGTCATTACCGATCAGGGTGACCTGCACTGCCTGGATGCCAAACTGAACATTGACGGCAGCGCTCTGTATCGTCATCCGGAACTGAAAGCGCTGGAAGATCCGACGCAGGAAGACGCGCGCGAGCGCCGCGCCGCCGAGTGGGATCTGAACTATGTGGCGCTGGATGGCAACATCGGTTGCATGGTGAACGGCGCCGGTCTGGCGATGGGCACCATGGATCTGGTCAAGCTCAAGGGCGGTGCACCGGCCAACTTCCTGGATGTCGGCGGTGGTGCCACCAAGGAGCGCGTCACGGAAGCCTTCAAGATCATCCTGTCCGATGATCAGGTGAAAGGCGTGCTGGTGAATATCTTTGGCGGGATCGTGCGTTGCGACCTGATTGCTGACGGTATTCTCGGCGCAGTGCAGGAAGTGGGCGTGGAAGTGCCCGTGGTGGTGCGCCTGGAAGGTAACAACGCCGAGCTGGGTGCGCAGAAGCTGGCCGAAAGCGGCCTCAATATTATTGCGGCGAAGAGTTTCGACGATGCCGCCGAGCAGATCGTAAAAGCAGTCGGGGGTGCAGCGTGAGCGTACTGATTGATAAAGACACCAAGGTCATCTGTCAGGGTTTCACCGGCGCACAGGGCACCTTCCACTCAGAACAGGCGATTGCCTACGGCACGAAGATGGTCGGTGGTGTCACCCCGGGCAAGGGCGGCCAGACGCATCTGGGTCTTCCGGTCTTCGACACCGTGCGTGAGGCCGTGGAAAAGACCGGGGCCACGGCTTCCGTGATCTACGTGCCCGCAGCGTTCTGCAAGGACTCCATCCTGGAAGCGGCAGACGCTGGCATCGAGTTGATCGTCTGCATCACTGAAGGCATTCCGGCGCTGGATATGCTGTACGTGAAGGAGTACATCAGCCGCAAGGAAGGTGTGCGTCTGATCGGCCCGAACTGCCCCGGCATCATCACGCCGGGCCAGTGCAAGATCGGCATCATGCCAGGTCACATCCACAAGCCGGGCAAGGTGGGTATTGTGTCGCGCTCCGGAACCCTCACCTATGAAGCGGTCAACCAGACCACGACACTGGGTTTCGGCCAGTCCACCTGTATCGGTATCGGCGGTGACCCGATTCCCGGCACCACCTTTATTGATGCGCTGAAACTGTTTCAGGACGATCCGCAGACCGAGGCCATCATCATGGTGGGTGAGATCGGCGGTACTGCCGAGGACGAGGCGGCGGCCTACATCAAGGAGCATGTGACCAAGCCGGTGGTATCCTACATCGCAGGCGTGACCGCGCCGGCCGGCAAGCGCATGGGGCACGCAGGTGCGATCATCGCGGGCGGCAAGGGTACTGCGGACGAGAAGTTTGCGGTGCTGGAGGAAGCCGGGGTGAAGACGGTACGTAACCCGGCCCAGATCGGTCAGGCCCTGAAGGAATTGACCGGCTGGTAAGTGGTCGGCTCGGGCATAGTTCGGGCATAGAAAAAAGCCGGCTCAAGCGAGCCGGCTTTTTACGTTCCGGAATCAGTGCAATGTGTCGTCGTCATCCAGATCGAAAAATTCATAGTCATTGATTTCCCGTGCCAGCCGCCGTTGCTCCAGCCGGTCTTCAATGCGATGGCGCATGTCCAGATTGAAGGCGCGTGAACGCGGAGCCGTTTCTTCCTGCTCTTCTTCAGCGTCTTCTTCGAGAAAATCGATATCCTCGTTCATCAGCATCTCATCCGTTTCGTCGTAGTCATGCTCAGTGCGATGATCGGTCATGGCAGGTCCTCCTGCGTGTACCACTCAACTTGACTGTCTGGCCGCCACGGCGAGCCGCAACGGGAGGGAACCGGACCGGCACCGATACCGGATCAGGACCCTCAGCCGCCTGTATACCGTCAGTGTTTTTCCTTGACAAGAAAAAAATTGCACAAATTTGTGCCGCCCGTCGGGCGATGGATGGTGTCTGGTCAGGAGAGCCCGGAATCAGTGGTCTGAGCGAGGACGCTCCGGTGTTTCGGGGCCGCTCCGCAACTGGCCCACCAGCACGGCCAGGACGCCGCTGGCCATCACCAGAGCCACGCCGGCCAGGGCGACGCCATCGGGGAGCTGCCGCCACAGCCACCAGTCCAGCAACCCGGCGACGGGCACGGCGGCGTAGCTCAGCGGCGCGATCAGTGTGGTGGGTGCATGGCTGTAGGCACGGGTGTAGAGCACCATAGTGACGAAGATCGACAGGCCGACATAGGTCATGCCGGCCAGCGCCTGGGGCGAAACCGGTTGCAGGTGAGCCAGCCCCATAGGCGTGCTGGCCACGAAGGAGATGCCGAAGTAGTAGAACAGCACGCGGTTGGCCGGTTCCGAGGTGGACAGCGCGCGGGTGGTGGCCATGGAGACCGCCAGGGCCAGGCCAGCGATGACCCCCAGCAGATGGCCACCGTGGATGCCATCCTGGCCCGGCCGGAGGATCAGCAGCACGCCCAGGAAGCCGCCCAGCAAGGCGATCCAGCGTACCGCAGGAATGCGCTGCTGCATGCCGACGAGCACCACCAGAGGCACCCACAGCGGCGCAGCACTGCGCAACAGCGTGGCGTCCACCAACGGGATATGCGGCAGCGCCAGGTAGTAGCAGGTAAAACCGAGCCAGCCGCCCAGCGAGCGCACGGTATGCAGCAGCGGGCGTTGCGTGGCGAGGGCCCGGGGGCCGTGGCGGCACAGCCACGGCAACAGCAGCAGCGTGCACAGGCCGTACTGCACCCAGACAATCAGCCAGGGGGAGAGCCCCTCGGCACTGATGTACTTCACGGTGGCGGCGGCTGTACTGGCGACCACGGTGGTGGCCAGGGCGTAAAAAACACCGAGCGGAATGTGATGGCGGTCAAGCGTTGCCAAAGGCAGTGTCCCCGGCCTGCTGGTCAGTGACGGGCAGGCTTTGTAAAGTGATGCGAGTGGCGCAGTGTGCGTGCGGCGAATAATATCAAAAGCCCCCGGGGAGATGGGACTCACATGATCGAGGCGACACTGATAGCCGGCCTGACGCTGGTACTGCTGGGTACCCTGGCGTTGATGCGCGACATTGCCGGGCGGGGCCGCAGCCCGCTGTGGTTCCTGCTGCCGCTGGTGGGCCTGCGGTATGTGCAGGAACATTTTACCGAGGTCTGGTGGGCGGCGCTGATGCGGGTGCTGGGGGTGGCACTGGTGCTGATCGGTCTCGGGTTGGCGCTGGTGCGCGATCCCTTGCTGCTGCAATCCCCCCAGCGCCTGTTCAGTGGCGAGCACACGGTACCGGTACTGGCGGGCAGCCAGCGCGCTGATCTGAACACCTTCGTCAGCTCCGAAGACGCCATCCGGATTGCCATCCGCAACGATGGCAACCCACGCCTCAGCGGCAACCTCAACGGTCAGCCGTTTGTGTACGACCGGGTAGAGCTGGTCAACGGCGTGCTGACGGCCCAGCAGGGCGAGGGGTTCATCAGCGATCTCTCTGTGCGCATCATGCTGCATGAGGACCCCTTGCCCATTACCCAGCGCCGAACGTTGCTGGTGCGGCCGGATGATCCCGCGCCGCCGGAGATCCACGTGTCCTGGCGTGCGCCGGGCAGCGATTTGCCCGAGACCCGCATCATTCGCAGTGGCTACCGCATGGAGCTGCAACTGGCGCCGCTGGACACTCACCGCCTGACGGGCTTCCTCCAGTTGATCCTGCCGGACACCCGGCGCAGTTTCCTCTCCGGGGATTTCACCGCCCATACCAACCGGCTGCGGTATATCGATGGCCGTGTGGATGTGACCTTTGATCATGTTGATACGCTGAATTATCTGGTGCGCGAGCATCTGCAGGGGCAATTCCCGGAAGGCACCATCCGCGAGATACGCATTCTGGAAACGCGCATGCTGCGTAGGGAAAGTGCCGCCACCAGTCGCGCCCGCATCGTGTTGCTCAATGGGCGTATCGAGGAGCGCACCCTGCAACTGACACGCGCAGAAGTGGGCTGGTCAGTGCGCCCCGGGCGCGGCGAGGTCACCGTGATCGAGGAAGGTGAGCAGGGCGGTTTGCGCCGGGTGGACAGCACGCCGCGCCCCGCACCGACGGAATCGGCAGGCCCGCCGCCGCCGATCACGCAACCTTTTCAGGCGCTGGACCAGTATCAAGGCCGTCAGGTGCGCATGACACGCACGGACGGCAGCCGCCAGACCGGTATCATTCGCGGCATGTCGAGGGAGCGGCTGTTGCTGGAAACCACAGTGGGCAGCGGCACCTTGTCCTACGCAGTCGGCGCCGATGAAGTACGCATGCTCGAACTGTCCGATGGCCAGCGCATTTATATTGAGGGCCATGGTCCGGCGGCTGCCACAGCCAGCGACGCCGGGGTTGCTGATCAGATGGCCGATGAACGCGTCGACCTGGCTGCAGAGCCGGATGCGGCGGAAGAATCGGTGGCCGATGACGCCGAGGTGGCGCTGCCGTTCAGTGACTTCATCGGACGTCAGGTGCGTGTCCAGGGCCGGGATGGCCGCCAGCGCACCGGGGTGGTGACGGACGTAAGTGCGTCGCAACTGACGCTTGAGGTGCCTGTGGGTTCCGGTACGCTGGAATACTACTATCGCCATGAAGAGATCGCTGATCTGGAGCAGGTGTCCAGCCCATGAATATCCTGATTACTGGTGGTACCGGGTTTGTCGGCAGCCACCTGTGCCCGGCGCTGGCGCGTCAGGGGCATCATCTGACGGTTCTGACCCGGCAGCCCGAGCGTGCCGGGGAGCAGTTACCCGAGGGCAGCCGCTGTGTACGAAGTCTGGAGGACATCGAGTCGGACGCGGTGTTCGATGCTGTCATCAATCTGGCCGGGGAGGGGATTGCTGATGCCCGCTGGAGCGCCCGCCGCAAGCAGACACTGCTGGACAGCCGTGTCGGCGTCACCCGGGCATTGGGCGCGCTGCTTGAGCGTTTGAAGCAGCGCCCGCAGGTGCTGATCAGTGGCTCGGCCATCGGTTTTTACGGAGATGCCGGCAATGTTGAATTGACCGAGGCCTCACCGGCGGTGCGCCGGGACTTCACTTACCTGTTGTGCGATGCCTGGGAACAGGCTGCACGCGAGGTAGCCCAGGCGGCTGCGCTACGTCTGTGCATTCTGCGCATTGGCGTGGTGATCGGCCCCGGCGGCATGCTGGAGCGGTTGCGTCCGGTGTACCGGTTGGGTCTGGGGGCACAGTTGGGAGACGGACAGCAATGGATGTCCTGGATTCACGTTGATGATCTGGTGGCGCTGATCCTGCGCTGCCTTGAAACACCCGCCGCCAGCGGTGTGTACAACGCTGTCGCCCCACAACCCTTGCCCCATGGCCGCTTTCACCGCCAGCTCGCGGAGCGCTGCCGTCGGCCCGGTTTCATGCGCGTGCCCGGCTGGCCGCTGAAGCTGATGCTGGGCGAAATGTCGGTGTTGTTGCTGGGTGGGCAACGGGTGTTGCCGCGCCGCTTGCTGGATCAGGGCTTCCAGTTCCGTTATCCGGAAATGGGGGCTGCGCTCGATGCGGTGCTCGATGTTCCTGATGCGCGTTGAGGGCGTTGCGGTGCGCGTTGCGGTGTGAGTATGGGATGCTTATGATGCCCCGCAAGTGGCAGGAGAAGCGATAACATCATGACGCATGCGACGGAAGTAGCCGCCGTGCTCGGGGGCGGCAGCTTCGGGACGGCCATTGCCACGATACTGGCACAGAAAGGCCACGCCACCCGACTCTGGGTGCGCGA
>PNLU01000083.1 GCA_013823245.1 Alcanivorax sp. | reverse complement strand
GCGTATCCAGGCTGACGGCCTGCACACCCTCTTGCCCGAGTTGCTGTGCCAGCGTGGCGTCCAGCAACGGTTGCGGTGTCAATGCATTGCCGCTGATCTCAAAGCCGTGCAAGCGGCCACCGACAATGGCAAACAGCAGGTCGCCGGTCAGGCTGACGCTGGACACCTGCCCGGCCAAGGGCAAGGTGCCCACCGTGCTGAACTGCTCCAGCGGATCAATAATCACAAAACCCTGCCCGGCGATGCTGAGCAACAAGCGGTCGCCCAGGCGGTCCAGACTGGTGATGGCACCGTCGAATCGGCGCAGCAACTGCCCGCTGCTGTCGAGCAGATCCCGGTCTCGTGCCAGCCAGACCTGGTCCACATCGGACAGCACATGATCTGCCTGCAGGGCACCCAGCGGCTGCACGCTATAGCCCGGCAGCACCGCCAGGGAGCGGCTTGCCTCGCTGTGATTACCAAGTCCGTCTTCGGCGCGCGCGCGGATCTGCAAGGGCGGTGCGCCCTCACTGTACGGCGGCACCTGCAACGCGACGCGCGTGTCACCACGCACCAGTACGGCCTCACCGACGACTGAGTCACTCACGTCGATCACTTCCAACGTCGTCTGCCCCATCGGCACCGGCTCAGCCAGCGATATCGTGAGGTGGGCCCCGGCACGCACGGCCACAGGCGCCTGGATCACCGGCGCGGCCAGATGACGCACAGGCATCACGCTCAGGCCAATTTCTGCGTCGTTATAGGACCAGTCATCGCCGTAGTAAGCGCGCACGCGCAAGGTGAAGACTTCGCGCTGGCTGACGCGGGGCGCATGCCATTGCAAGGCACCGGCTTCGCCGACCAGTCGCGTGGTCTGCAGCGGCACACCGTCAAAATCCCGCAGGGTCACTTCGGCATGACGGAAGGCTCTGCCCAGGCCGTCATGACTGCTGTAACGGATCGGAAAGGCTTCGCCCGCCATCAGGCTGAGGTTGTTTTCCGGGCGCAGCACGGTCACGCCAATATCGCTGCCCTGACGCTCGGCGGTGCCCAGCGTCGGTGTTGGCGAGGACATGGCGCCATCAATGCGGAAACTCAGCGTGTGGCTGTGCCCCGCGCCCGGCAACTGCAGCCAATGCCAGGCATGATCGCCCCATATCGCCATGGGAAGCGCGGACTGTGTCTCACCCAGCCACTGTACGTCGCCCGCCATCGCCTGCGGCGCCAGTTGCAGCACCAGCGGCACCTGCGCGCCGCCTGCCAGCAGGCTGCCACCCGGCGGCGAGACCGCCAGGGCTGCACCCTGGGATGTCGGCACCGTGACCGTCAGGCTGTCCTCGCGACCGTGCTGGACCAGCGTCGCCGTCAGACCGGCGGTATCCGCCAGAGCCCAGCCAGGCACCTGCCAGCGTCCCGGTGCGATGGCATACACGGGCACCGGTGTACCTGCGGCATTGTGCAGGCGCAACTGCGCATGGCGCGTGTCCAGACCGTCAATATTGATCTGCAAACCAGACGCCTGCGCGGTTACCGACGCCGACAAGACCGGCGCGGCCAGTTCACGATCCACACTACGGGCCATAAGGGTGGCCTGACCCGCCTCATTGCTGCTGACCCATACCAGTTGCCCCGGCATGAGGCGTGTCAGTGCGGGGGCATCGCGCTGCGGTAACAGACCGCGTGCCTCGCCGTCTTCCAGCAGCCACCAGTGGCCACTTTGTCCTGCTGCATTTCCTTCGACATAGGCCCACGTCACCGCACCGTCCGCCAGCAGGTGACGTACCGGCGCGGGGAGCGTCAACTCGTCGCGCAGTACCAGGCCACCCTGATCCGGCAGCATGCGGAAACGCTGCACGGTGTTGCCCGCATACACATGCAATTGGTCGCTGTGCACGGCAAAACCTTCGGCGGCTTCCAGCCCGTGCAACGCTTCGCGCTCCAGTCGGGGGATCTGTGCAGGCACAGCGGCGAGCACATGCAAACCACTGTCAGTCAGCACCAGCAGTCGATCATGCCAGGCACTGCTTTGTCTCAGCGGTTCGTTGAACGTCACGCCCGCCAGAGGCATCGCCTGGCCCTGGCTGAACACCATCGCATCCACGGAATCGCCCAGTTGCTGCCACAGCAGATCGCCCTGCACCGCCAGCATCCGGCCGGTCAGCGGCTGCACCTGGGGCGTCGACCAGCCATCGGCCGCCATGCCGTAGCGGCGGACGAAGCGACCGCCTTGTTGCTCCACCTCGGCATACAGGGCCGTGCCCGAGAATTGCAGGGACAACAATCGCGTATCCGACGACAAGGCATCAAACGCCTCAGCGCCTGCGGTGCCCGCTTGCCACAAGGTCACGTCGCCCGTGCCAGCGGCCCAGATCAGACCATGGGGGGTGTGGACCAGCGCCTGGATACGATCCCCCGGTGTCGGGGCCTGCCACAACAGGGTGTCATCGCTGGCAAAGAACGGCAGCTTGCTCACGGTGTGCGTGAGCGCGGCTTCGTTACCGGCACGATCCTGCAGTACCGCCTCGACCGCCACGCTGTCGCCGTCTCGGCTCACCGGCAGCCAACGGGACAGATCTGCCATGGGCAAGGTCAGCCCCGCATCGTCTGCCGGGTCGCGATAGCGCACATAAGAGGTGGCACTGAAATCCGTCATGCCTTCAGGCACACCGGAGCGCACCTGCATGCCAGTGCCTGCAAAGACCTGCGCCACCGGCGCGGTCTCGACGTACGGCATTTGCGGCATGCCCTGATCGGCCAGCACATTGAGGAAGGCATAGCCGCGCAGGCTGCCTGACTGGATCCGTGCGATCACCACGATATCTTCGCCCGTCTGCGGCAGGCGCAGCGTCACGAAACGGCGTTCGTCCTGATCCGGCGTGCGGGAGACCGGCACACAGCTTTGCGGGTCGGCTTCTTCGCCGCCGACATCCATGCACAACTGCGCGGACGTCACCTGGCGCAGGGCCACCTCGAAGGTCACTTCCTCGTTTTCGTAGAACACGTCACCGTTACGCGGCGACAGGATCACGACTTCCGGCGCACCTTCGCTCGGGTCATAGGCGCGCAGCGTAATCTGTTCGCTGCTGCAATTACCGTTCGGGTCCGTCGCGCGCACGCTGATCGGCACCAATGGCACCTCACCGTCTTCGAAGTCATCTGCACTCACAGTGAAACTGTAACGACGAGGGTCCTCCAGGGTGGTCCAGATACCACCCTGTTCACAGTCACCGCCATCGCGGCTCACCTGCACCGCTTCAATGCCATAGCGGTCAAAGGCCTTGATCAGCACGTCAGCACGTTCATCAAAAGCGATGAAGTCACCGTCCTGGGGCGACACGATGCTCAGTGTCGGCGGTGTGCGATCGCGATACAGAGTGTAAGCACTCGGCATGCGCCGTTCGCCACTGAAGCCGAAGGTCGCATCCAGGTAAACCGGTAGCGTGATGGACTGCGCGCCCTCATCCTCTGGCGACACATCGCGAATCTTGGGATTCAGGAAGCTGCGGCTACCGGAGAGACTGCGCCCATCCTGGGACAACAGGTGCCCTTGCAACGCTTCCATGGGCGGCAGGCTCACCTGATCTGTCACTTTCAGCGACAGGGTCTTGAGCATATCCACATCACCGACGATGCGGTAATGCAGGGTGCTGCGTACCGCTTCCTCGGCTTCTTCGGGTTCAGTGAAGAAGGCATCCAGTTCGATCTGCGGATCACGCAGCCCGGCTTCAAAGCTGTGCCGCAACACATTACCGGCGCTGTCGCGCGCTTCTGCCAGCACCTCGTAGCGAACAAAGTCTTCCAGAATGGATTGCGCGAGCTCACCACTGTTTGCCGTGCTCTTGAAATTATCGGTGTAAAGGCCCGGGTGCCGGGTGGAAACCCGATACTGGAAGCTGACGTTCTCGTCGTAATTGTCCTGCGCTTCCAGCAGCAAGGTGTAAGCGCGGCCACGCGTCAGTGCCATGCCAGGATTGACCGGACGCGGTGTGACGGTGCGCTGCCCTTCACTTATCACGGTCAGGGTGATATCGCGCGGCGGCAGAGTATCCTGCGCCACAAAGCGGCGACGGACTTCACCGGCGGGCACATTCTGGGAGAAGGCGGGATCAGCGCGATTCAGCGAACGGTTGCTACCAAAGTACCGACCCTCCGGCTTGTTGCCCGCCGTATCCATGACCTCCATCATGCGGAAGTCATAATAAGCGTTATGCGACAAGGCACCGCCGTCGAGCAAGCGCAGTTGCCAGCGCTCCGGGGACACCTGATGCAATTCGAACTGCGCGCTGATATCCACTGACGGATTGCCGGAATAATCCAGCGGCACCTTGATGACCTGGAAGCCTCCAACGGTAATGGCTTCGTTGGCCAACAGGGTCATCGGCGTCGTATAACCGGGCTGTCCCGGCAACTCCAGCGTCGGCGGTGTGTCATCCACCACGTGCAGCCACTGGGCTTCGTCCGTACTCAGGACTTCATCCGTGGCCGCGCGCACTATCACCAGCTGCAGGCGCTCGCCCGGAATGCCCCCGGTGCTGCTGAGGGTCAGTTGCGTTGCCGACGCATTACGGGTGAAGGCCTTGCGATTGGCCTCGCCAATGGGTTCCTGACGGTCAACGCGAACCAGATGCACGCGAATGTCACCGGCCAGGCCGTCGCCGTCCACCACAATCGTGGTGGCCTGGGTGTCGCTTACCGTATCGGCAGGTGTCTTGGCCGTCATGATGCTGTCTACCGACAGCGCTTGCGTCACGATCAGCGACGCAGGCAGCACACGCTGCTCGCCGTTATCGAGCGTGGCCACAAGAGTTTTCAGGCCCGCCTCGTCCAACACCACATCCAGTTCGATGCGTGTGCCGTCATGGGACACCGTCCAGTCATCGCGGGTGAAGACGGCACTGCCTATACGCAAGGTATCGACGGTTTCCAGGCGATAACCGTTCAGCGCCAGCGTCACCGGCCGGCCGGTAATGGTGCTACCGGGCGACAGGGAGACCAGCTCCGCCGCCTCGAAACCGAACAGCGGTGCCGCTTCCAGCGACCAGGGCAGATCAATATTCACTTGTCCGCCACGCACCGAAGTATGCGGCGTGCCACTGAGGCGGACGCCGTACCGCTCGCCCGGCTGCCAGGCTTCGCCCGCCACACGGAACAGCAGTTGATCGCCCACTTGCAGATTGAAGCCGGACAGCGCATCCAGGCTGCCTGTTGGCGTCACGGCCAGGCCCACATCACGCCAGCTTTCCTGACGACCGCTGATGCGCGCCATCACTTCCTGGCTCGCGGCATCAATGGGACGCGGCCCGATCTGCCAGAGGTTATCCAGCACGATCTCGGCAGCCTGAACTGCATTGCTGCCATGCCACTCCAGGCGCGTGCCACGGAAACGCAACTGCGGGTCGGTCGCGCCCAACGTGCTGCCGCTGCGAACCGTAGCGAGATAGCGCGCCGACAGCACATAGTTACCGCCATGCGGGCCAACGTCATACAGTTCCAGCGCACGATTATTGGTGCCGCGCTGCATCATCGCGGCCAGCAATTCACCGTTCAGCACGGCATGGCGCAGCCCGGGCAGCGTGGCGATGCCCAGCCCCGCCTGGGGTTCGCCCCGGCGAAGTCGTGCGACATCAAACAGCTCGATTTCATTCTCGCCGGTGACCAGTACGCGGCCGTCTCGCCATTGCAGGCGCTGCGGGTTCATGACCAACAGGGTCTGACTCTGGGCAACCTCATCCGGGGCCGCCAGGGTGCGGTATTCGATACGGTCGGCGAACAGAAGTAGCACGCCCTGGGCATCCATGGCCGCATCACGCAGGCCGGTTGCCGGGTGTACCGACAGCGACAAGGGCGACAAGGCCCCCAGCGCAAAGCTGTTGTTCTGGCGGCTGAGCAGCACATTGCCGTGAACACGCAGTGCTGCCAGCGACAGCCCCTCCGGGTTCTCCCACTGCACAGCAGGCTGCGGGGCCAACGGATTGGTAATGCTGTGCACATGCAATTGCTGCTGTGAAGTCACGGCCAGCACATGCCGATGATCCAGCGTCAGGTGGCTGATGGTTTCGCCGCTGGCAAGATGCGCCGAGAGATCCACCTGCGACAACAACTGCGGCAGCCCGCCGCCCGCTGTGCTGTACAGCGACCAGCCTTGCGCAAAGCCGAGCAACAACAGTTCCTCATGGCGCACGCTGCGCGGCGCATTCAGTTGCGCCTCGCTGACGAACTCCATCGCCAGACGATCATCCGTATCGGCATCGCTACGGTCAGACTGGTTGTGCAGCTCGAGCAGCACCGGGCCAATCAGATTGTCCGGCAGGCGGAATACCAGGCGGTCATGCCGCGTGCGCTGCAGATCACGGGCAGGTTCACCCGCCACGCGCAAACGGGTGCGATCGGCAATACCGGCGCCTTCTACCGCCACCAGGCGGGTTTCGCCAAAGGCAAAGCGGGTCTGCGCGGGATTCAATGTGGCGCTGGCCGGATCGTAGGCACCCACAGCGGTAATGCGCGGATCGGTAATGTAAGTGATAGCACCGATCTCTGTGGTCACCAGCGAACCATTGATGACCTGAATCGCCACCGGACGATTATTCACCGGCGCCCCGGCCAGTGCCGGCAGACGGATGCGAATTTCATTGTCGGTGAGCAGCAGGAAGTCGTCGCTGGTGATGAGCATGTCGCCAATCATCAGCACCGTGTTTTCATCAAAGCCGCTACCGAAGATCGAAACCTCTTCGCCACCCCGCCAGCTGACGTTGTCCAGATCAAGCGCTTCGAACACGGGTGTCACGCCGCCCGTGGCGACAAAGCGAACGCGATAGTCCTGCGCCAGCACGGCGCCGTGCAGATCACGCACGCCCCCGGCGACACGCAACGTATAGCGCGTGTCTTCCAGCAGGGGTTGTGTGGGTGTGAAGCGCAAGCGGCTGCCGCCATCGTGCACGTCATGACGCACGGCACCGGCAACGGGAGCGCCACCGCGCAGCACTTCGACCACCGGCGGTGCACCGGCCGCAAATTGCTGCGGATCCAGCAGGCGGTTGAAGTCGATGGTCAGCGGCTGCGTGGCCGGGTGATAGCCACCCGCCTCCGGACGATGCCCCATGACCATCAGCAGGTCATTCTCAATGGTACTGATGCCACCGCCCAACTGATTCACGCGGCCGCCGTCCTGCACCGGGTTTTCCGTCGGTTGGCCGTCGGCGTACGGGAACGCCGCCCCAACATACAGGGCCCGCGGTGTGATGTGCAGACTGTTCACATCGCCGGTTACAGCAAAGTAATGCCGCAGCGGCGGCGCGTCATTGAACTCATGGGCCAGCCAGCCGGACAGATCGTACAGTTGCAGATCGCCCTGCCCTGCCGCCACATGCAGCGTCTGGCCTGCCAGGCGCATGCGCCCGGCGGTCAGCGAGCCGTTGCGCAGCAGATAGGTCAGCGGCCGTTCCGCTGCAAACTGCCCGCCACCCTGGCCGTCCAGCTCATAAGCCACAACCGAGCCACGTTCACCGCTGGACACCAGCAGCAGCTCGCCATGCAACAGCAGGTCGCGGGGTCGGAAGCGTGTTCCGGCGGCATCCACCATGGGGACATCCGCCGCCAGGTCGTAGCGGCCACTGAGCAGTTCGATCGCCGCCACGCGACGCCCGATTTCCATGGTGAACCAGAGGGTGTCATCGGTCAGGAACAGATTGTCCGGTGTACCGCCCAGCGCCAGACGATCCACATGATGCAGGATGCGCAGGTCACCGAACTCATCCCGGCGCAGCACATGAATACCAAGGCTGCTGGAGACGAACACCAGATTGTTGCGCGCGACAACGGCACGCATACGCGCATCAATCGACTGGCCGCCCGTCACTTCGCTCAAGGGCACTGTATTGATCAACAAGGGGTCAGCTGGCACGGTCAGATCAAAGTGCCAGATGCGATTACCGCCGACGGCGTACAGATTATTGCCGTCGCGCGCGATATCGACAAAGCCATTGGTGTCCGGCAAACCGCCCTGCACTTCGTGGAAATACGGATGCTGTTCGCCTGCTACCTCGCGCTCCAGAATGCGCGGGCGCACGGGATCGGACGTATCCACCAGAATCAGGCGGGCGATATTGCTACTGAGGCGTTTGACGCGGCGGCCATCAGCATCTTCGACATCATAGCTGCCGCCGGTGACGGCATAGAGCAGCTGGTCGCCTGCGGCCATCGCGGCCACAGGGCTGGGACGATCGGCTGGCAACTCAGCGCTGCCGGTGGCACCGCCCGCATAGAAATAGTCGATGGGAGACAGGGCAATGTCGTTGTCGAAGAAGCGGCTTTCTGCCGCCACCGGTGCGTAGCCAAAACTGCCCGCCGGGGTGCGCACACGCAGACGGTTGGCCGAGAACAGTTCCAGATTACCGGCCTGGCGCCCGCCTACCGTCACCGTCATGCCCGCATGGAAACCGCGCCCGATCAGCTCCAGCCAACGGCCGCCCTGTGGCGGTCCGGTATGCGGATTGATATTGAGAATCTCCAGCTTCGGCACAACCACCAATGCGCCATCCAGCCGCGCACTGAGGCCATCGCGCTGCACGCGAACCGGCACGGCCAGGGCTTGCTGGCCCAGATACAATGCGGGCAGGTCGGCTTCAATGCGGGTGTCACTCACGCTGGTCAGCGCGGACGCGGGCAACTGGGTCTGGCCGACCTGGAGCACAAGCCCGTCCGACGTGTCGCCGAAACCGCTGCCGGTCACGACGATTTGTTCGGTGCCATCACCGTGCACGAAAGCGCGACCCGATGCCGCATTAACGGCTCGGGACAAACGCAGCGGCGTGCTCGCCTCATAGCGATAACCGAGCGTAACCTCGCGCAGCAGCGCACGGCCATCCAGCGAACGCAGAGCTGTATTCAGGGTGATGCGGAAATCACTGCTCTCCGGCATGTTGGCCGTGATATCAATGTAACCGCCACGCAGGGTATTGATCGCCTCGACCTGGACGAATGCAGACAAATCGTTGCCTGCGGCATCCGTGAACGACAACGCCGGAGTCACTTCGTCGGTGTTGATCAGATCGGAGAATTGCAGGCGCACGGTTTCACCGCTGCCCAGCGTACTGCCTTCGGCCGGACGCGTACCCGTCAAGGTCAGGTTGGGTTGTCGGGTGTTCTGCAAGCCGGTGCTACCGGAAATCATCAGGCTGCCGTCCAGCGCCGCCAGCACACCGCCCTCTTCGTCCACCTCGGACCAGTAGCTGGGCACCCACTCGCCCGCTTCCCAGGCGTAAGTGACCAGACGACCGCCACCGGACACCAGCAGCTGGCCATGTTGCACCAGCAAGCCGGGGCGCGTATCGCCCACGCGAATCTGGTCCAGATCCTGAAGCACGACGCTGCCCGGGTCTGTTACATCCTCAATGGTCGCCAGACGCAACTGATCACCCCGCACCAACAGCACGAACAACTGGTCACCCAGCCATTCCACCGCCACCGGCCGACCGGCGCGCTCGCCGTCGACAAAGGCGAAGGGCACCACACCCTGCGGCGGCGCCAGCGTGTCCGACGCGGTGTCGATAATGCGCACGATGCCAGTACCCAGATCGGTCGCTGCCGACATGGCCAACCAGCCGCGCCGCGCGTCAAAGGCCACATCGGTCACGCTGTAACCTGGCACGGCCTCTTCGCGCACGATCATGGGCTGCTTCGGATCATGTACCGAGACCTGCAGCAGACCTTGGGCGGACGCCGCCGCCCAGAGAATGTCTCCCGCCAGCGCCAGCCCCGTGACAGCCCCCTCGGTGGCCAGTTGTGACAGGCGCACCGGGCGATCACTGATGGTCACGTCATAGATTTCGATACCGGCCAGCATCAGGAAGCGGTTGCTGGAGGACGGTCTGGTTCCCCCGGCCACACCGACATACATCAATTCATCGCGGTGCGCGGCAGCACCGATTTCCATCGGCGGATAATTCGGCAGCACCAACTCGCGGCCTTTCTCCATCTGGTAAGAGAATTCGCCGATAAAGAGCTCGTTGTCACCGCTGCGCAAGTAGATACCGAAGACTTCCGGTTGCTCCACGCCCGGCAACCAGAAGGTAAATTCGCGCAGGTTGACGACATCATCATGCAGCTGGATATCACCGGATTCGATTTCGCGCTGCGTATAACGGCCACGCAGCAGTACGCGGCTGCCCGGCAGAATGACGTCACGGCCTGCGATGATACGGACCAGGTTGCCGCCCTGCACATCCGCGCTGTCCGGTGTCAGGGTGTAATGGGTGCCCGCCGGTGCCTCACCCAGCACGATGGCGCCGAATGCCTGGGTCTGAAGCGGACCATCTTCCACCACGATGGCGTGCATGCCATTCTGCAGCGGCAGCATCTCCAGTGCGCCCGGCGGGATCTGCAATTGCGTATCATTGATGCGGCTGAACGCCACCGGCATGCGGTTGATGCGTACTTCCGCGCTCGCAGAGAAGCCTTCGCCATGCACGATGATGGCGTTGCTGTCACCTCGATGACGCACGCCCTGCTCCACCGTATGGATGACCGGCTGCTGACGCTCGGCATCGGCCAGCGCGAAATTCACGGCGTAGGGCAACCACAATCCCCCGGCGCGCAAATTGCTGAGCGCTGTCAGGGACAAGGCATACTGATGCCCCGGCTCGCGTTGCCACGCCAGACGCACAGCGCGCACGCCATCGCCGTCCGGCTCACCCTCTGCGGTCACGCTGACAGGCACCACATCGCCAGTTGTCAGGTCACGTAATGTCAGCCCACCGTTTTCCAGACTGCTCAGATCAATAGCTTCGTTGAAGGACAGCACCAGCGGCGCGTCGGCCGGGATCACGTCCTGCTCATCCACTGAGCTTGCCTGAACAAAGCTGCCCGGCAATTCCAGAGCTCTCAGGCCTTCTCGTCCGGACGCCACCACCAGCCTGTCCCGGAAGACATCCACCTGCTCGGCACGCTCGACATTACCCGCCGAAATCACCTGCATGGCCAGCGGGTCCTGAATATCCAGGGCGTAGATGCCTGAGCCGCTGGAGACCAGCAACAGGTTGCCATAACGGCGCAGCGCCAGCGCCGTACCCGGGCTTTCCTGCAGCGCATTGAAATCAATACTCGCGCGCTGCTCGGTGCGTACCCGGTGTACCGCGCGAACCGACTTGCCCACAGCGGCAATCAGGTAATCGCCGTACAGCAAGGCGTCATGCACCACGTCGTCGAAGACATGTTCATGCACAAGCAGCGGATCCAGCGTATCCACAATGCGCACCGTGTCGCCGTCAGAACCCGGCGCCAGGGTGACACTGGTCATGGTCCAGGGGCACATCGCGTTACGGCCGCGGCCATGCCGGATATCACCGATGATCAGCAGCTCGTTATGTTCCTGGCGCAGGCGATAGCCGCTCTTCACGGGCAGTTCGCCCAGGAATACCGCATCTTCCGGTGTCTGATAGCCGTACTGCCGCAGTGCCAGGGCTTCGCTCTGGTTGCCTGTGCTATGCCCGTTGCACTCCATGCCCGGTTCGCCCGGGTCAAGGCTGAATGCCGTGGCATATACCGCATCACCCATCTTGCGCAGAGAAGACAAGCCGGTGCCGTCGCTATAATGCTGCTCGCCCGCAAGCTGCATGCCGTTCAGGTCATCGGCGTTGAAACGACCGATGCCAGCCGCGCCACTCGCCACATACACGCGGCGACGCATGACGCCTTCCTCGCGCTCCATCACCGGCTGCAGCTGCACGGCATCATGGCTGGCAATATAGTCCGTGCCGACACTGCGTTCGTAGAGTGCGATCTGCTCTGGTGTGCGGTGTTCCACACAGTCCCACCCCAGGAAGCAATCCAGCGAGGGCGCCAGCGCTCCCGCGGTCAGCCAGCGTGCAAGTCGTGCATAGGCCTCACCCGTAGCCGGGATGGACGAGATGCCGCCCACCAGTGGCAGCTGCTCCCGGCGCTGCACGTTGAAAGTAGCGAGCCGGTATGTGTCAGGCACGTCTACACCCGCCACGCGCACGATGTTGGGCGCGTCATAGGGGAAGTAACCGGCCGTGGCAATAGCCACCCCACTATCCTGTTCAATATGGATATCGGTGGGGTAGATACGCGAGGGTCGCGTATGCACCAGTTGGCGCATGCCATAACCATAGGCACCGGGTGACGACACCGTACTGCCGTTACGGTGCGCAAGATGCACATCCACACGACCCGGTGCGCCCATCGGCGCCGTGACTTCCAATCGGTCGTGGGCCAACACCTCGATGCGTTGCACAGGGGTGCTGCCGAAGGTGACCTTGAGCCCCTCCATGACCGAATTGCCAGGCTCAAAACCACTGCCGCGAATCACGACCGTGGCCCCGCCCTGCACTCCGCCCCAGGCCGGACTGACATGCTCTATGGTCAGCGGCGCATCCACCGTTACTGCGCCTGGCGCCGCCGCCGTATCCGCAGCGCCATCGCGTTGCACACGCACTGTCAAGTCGTACTGACCCGCCGCCGGGAGCGCCGGGGTATCGACGGCGTAAATCATCACCCGCGCATCATCGCTGCTGGTTTCCACAGATTGCAGCGTCAACGGCAGGCTGCCCAGCCACATGGCCACCTGATCCAGATCCTGGCTGCCGCCCCGCACGCCCACATAAAGGCGCGCCGTTTCACCCGCTACCACACGGCGCGGCAGCACACTGTCCACCGACAGCGCATCATGGCGTTTGCCACGCCAGACCAGATCACGCACCTGATCCGCAGGCAGACGGTGCAGTACCAGCGGGGGCTGGCCCTGTATCGGTTTCACTGACACCAGCGCATCAGACACGGTCACCCTCAGGGTGTCCCCGGGTTGCAGCAAATGGGGCTGCGTCAGGGTAATCAGCGCATCGTTATTCTCGATCTCGACCGAGTGCGGCACGCTGGCACCTGCGGAGGTAATATTGAAGGCCGCCAGATTCGGGGTGTGCAGATCAATCGCCTTGTTGAAACGCAGGCGGATCACCGCACGGCCATCCGGCTGGCGCTCGAGCACACCGCTCTCCGGCTGTACGCCGATCAGCTTGAGCACCACATCGGTCAGCACACTGATGGTGCCGTTACCTG
>PNLU01000082.1 GCA_013823245.1 Alcanivorax sp. | reverse complement strand
CCCCCGCCTCCCCCGCCGATCTCATTGGCGCTATCCGCACCGGCCGTGCCCTGTCCATCCGCGCCAATACTGCCTCCGGCACCTCCGCTCCCGGCCCCGCCTGCCCCGGGCACGCTGCCGTCACCACCCCGACTCTGCAACAACGCCTGCGCGGGTGACGCTGCTACCAGCGCCATGGCCACACCCGTCACCAGCAGCGTCCTGCGCCACGTCAGTTGTACAAATGGATTCATTGGCCCCCCACGAGCACCCGACCCGAAAAACGGCCGGAGTCTGACAGAACCCGGGAAAGCAAGCCTCCACTCAGCGCTACAACCCAAAACCAAAGCGGGGTCACAAAGCGGGGTCAGGTCTCACATTTCACATTACACCGGGCGTGTTACCCCGTTTGTGCGGTACTCACTCCCCCATGGGGTGCCATAGGCTGCTCACAGCACAGCTATCAAGGAGATCAACAATGACATACGGACCCCCGACCGCACCCTCCGCCCTGTTGCTGACCAGCCTGGCCGCCACCCTCCTGCTGGGCGGCTGCGGTGGCTCGTCTTCTTCAGCCCCCTCACCCCCTGGTGCCCCGACGGGCCTGACCGCCACACCGGGCAATGCCGAGGCGATTCTCGAATGGGATCCGGTCGAAGGGGCAGAGGGTTACAACCTCTACTGGGCGCCCGCCGCCACCGGCATCGACCTGGAAAACCCTGACGCGGGCGATGCAGGCTGGGCCCCCATGGCCACCAGCCCCGAGACCGTGACCGAGTTGGAGAACTATGAGGACATCGTTTTCGCGGTGACGGCTGTCGCAGAGGGGCAGGAAAGCGCACCGAGTGACGAGGTCACCACGCAGCCCGCCCCCGGGTTGTCTGGCTACTCCATCGAAAGCAACGACTCGACCCTGCCGGCAGGTGAGTACAGCCTGGCGGGTGCCAGTTGCGGTGACCGGATCCCTGTCAGTGGGGGTATCCGCGCCAGCGACGTGGACGCCAGCCAACAGCCGGGTCTGGATGTGCAGGAATCCTGGCCGGATCAGATCTCCCTGGGGGGCGGAAGCTTCCAGAACGTCTGGGGAGTCCGGGCGTTCAATGACAGTGGTGAAGACCGCGACGTCACGGCCTATGCCATTTGCATTGATCCGCCGGACGGTCTGGAGGTCGTCGATCGCGACATCTTTATCGATTCCGGGGAGGAGAAAACCGCCACCCTGGAGTGCCCTGAAGACAGCGGGCTGGTGATGCTGGGTGCCGGCCTCTCCCATAACCTGGGCGGCGCCCATCCCGATGTCCGCATCAATGCTTCGGAACCCACCTTCGCCCGCTCAGACAGCTGGACCTTCCGACTGGTCAACGACGTCATCGCTACACGGACCGTCACACTGCGCGGCTTGTGCTCACTGCCTCCCCGCGGCTACCAGCGATTGGGCAGCGGAGGCCCCTCGGTCGCCACCGGTGAATACGCGCATGAGAGTTCTTCAGCCTGTAACGGGCCGCCGTGGGCCGACCCGAATACGGTGGTGCTGGCCGGTGCGCACGGCGGCCATCAGGCCCATCCAGCAGCCCTGCGGCTGGAGCAGAGCTACCCGAGCGAGGACGGTACGCGCTGGCACGCTGGCGTTTTCAACACCGGCAGCGGCGCAAGTGGCGTTACCTGGTACCGCAACCCGTTGTGCGCCATCCAGGATCCCTGACACCGCAGGCCAGCTATTCCTGAGCCGGAGCCTCAGCGCGAACGCACCTGCAGGTGGTACTCGCCATGTTCATCGGGACTGAACGCCCGGGCCACCAGCAGGTATTCCCCGGCAGGCAGTTCGACGCTGAGGCGCGCATCGGTGCCGGTGCCACCATCGTCGTCCTGCCAGGCCCCTGCGTCGCCGTAGAGCTCGAGAAAGGCGTCCAGTTCCTGCGAGCGCATGTCGACGATATAGCGACCGCCCTCGGCAATAACCAGACGATAGCGGTCGGCTTCAGCGTTCAGCCGGTAACGGCTGTCCTGGCCGGGGCGAACTGATGGCAGTCCCTGCACCGCCTCGGCCAGCACAAACGGCGCCACGGTGGCGGTCAACGCGAACAGGCCGTCCTGACCACTGACATCACGCGCCACCACCTGGTAAGTGCCTGGTGCCAGCAGGGTGTTGATGCGCGCGTTCAGGTCATCGCCACCATCATCATCAGCATGGGCCACATTGTTACCAGCCAGTTCCAGATACGGGTCCAGCACATCCGAGGTCATGTCGATACGCACCTGCGACATGGCGTCGATCACCAGCGTGTAATACAGCGAGGCTCCGGCCATCCAGCCCTCGATCGTTTCACCGGGTTGCAGGGCGCCACTCTGGCGCAGGGTCAGCCCTGCGGGCACTGGCAACTCGGCCAGACTGAGCGTGTAGAGTCCCTGGCTCTGGTGCTGGGTCCAGCCCGCTTCAATGACGTAGCGCCCGGGCTGCAAGTAGGCGGTCACCCGCGCATCCAGACCACCGCCGCTGTCATCATCTTCCATGTGGACACGCTCCCCCGCGTGCGTATCGCCATGCAGCGTCAGGTAGGCGTCCAGCACCTCCGAGCGCATGGTGACCTGATACAGACCGGCCTCGGTCACCTCGAAGGTATAGGTGTCCACCACGCCGTCGAGCCATCCGGCCCGCTCGTCCCCGGCCTGAAGGGCACCGCCCTCACCCACCGTGAGCAGGCGGCTGGCCAGCCGGAAAGGACCGTAACGGCGATGATCCCGGCCACTGACCGCCACATGATAGCTGCCAGACTCCATGGCCCGATGGCTGAGGGACACGCCGTCCGCACCGCCCGGGCTTGCGCCCAGGAACTCACCGTCGGGCCCATGCAGCGACAGGCCGCCCTCCAGCGCGCCGCTCAGGGAAAATTGCACGATCTGCCCGGCCTCAAGTGGCACCGTATAACGCTGGAAGCGACTGCCATCGTTGACGTTGTAACCGCTGCGCGAGGTCAGTTCACCGCGCCGGGTCTCCCCCGGCATCAGGCGCTCTGCCGACGACTCGGCACCCCCGACAGGCCGCTGCTGACACGCGCCCAGCATCAGCGACACGGCCGCCACTGCGATCATGATTCCACTGCGAAATATCATCCCCATCACTTTTCCCATCCCGGCTGTATGTGCGTTACAGAACCGCGTGATTCTGCCATAGCCTTAGAGGGGACAATGAGGCTTTGTTAACACTGCGTTACCCCCATGTTAACGCCGCAAATAGACTATTCCGCCCGCCCGGCTCCCGCGCTATGGTGAAAACGACAACAAAAAAAGGATGCCCCGGATGGCCCAACACACCGCTACACCGACCAAGGGCTGGCTCTCCCGCGTAACCGTGCTCACCGACATGTTCGCCTACCCGCTGCGCACGTCGCATTATGTGGAGCTGGTCAACCCGCTGTGGACCACCCACCGCATGCAGGCGCGGGTGGTGGACGTCTGGGATGAAACCCGGGACGCCCGCACCATTACCCTGAAACCCGGTGCCCACTGGCGTCTGCATCGCGCTGGCCAGCACGTGCGCGTGGGTATTCCGGTGGACGGGCGCCATTACACCCGCACCTACACCATTTCCTCACCGCCGGAACGCGATGACGGCTGTTTCACCATCACCGTGAAGGCCATCGACGGCGGCCGCCTGTCGCACCACATTGTGCGCAAGCTGAAGGTCGGTGATTACATTCCTGTGGGGCTACCCCAGGGCGACTTCTACCTGCCGGATGCCTCGCCGATCCAGCCGCTATTCATTACCGCAGGCAGTGGTATTACCCCGGCCATGAGCATGCTGCGCAGTCTTATCCTGCAACAACGCCTGCCCGACACTGTGCACCTGCACTATGCCCCGCATGAATTCGATACGGTATTCGGCAAGGAACTGCGCCGCATGAATGACGAGCAGCGCTACTACCACCTGCATGAAATCCATACGCGGGCGGTGGGTGAAGCGGAACGGGCATCGGTGCACTTCAGTGCAGCCGAACTGGCGCGGCGTTGCCCGGACTGGCGCGAACGTGACTGCTATGCCTGCGGCCCGCCGGGACTCCTGGCGGCACTGGAACAGACCTGGGCCGAGGCGGGTCTGTCTCACAAGCTGCATATCGAGCGCTTTCGTGCTGAACTGGCGCGCATTCCCGATGATGCCGTGGGCGGTATGGTGCGCTTTGCCAATAGCGGCGTCGAAGCGCAGGCCCATGGCCAGACCAATCTGCTGCGCGTGGCCGAGGATGCTGGCATGAACCCGCCCCACGGCTGCCGCATGGGCATCTGCCATACCTGCAACACCACGCTGAAATCCGGCTGCGTGCGCGACCTGCGCAGTGGCGACTTCATCAATGAACCCGGCGCCATCGTGCAGACCTGCGTCTGCGCCGCCGCTGGCGACTGCGAACTGGATCTGTAGGAGCTCAGTATGGGAACGCAAAAACCGTTGCCGGTGGACCTCACCGACGCGCAGATCGAAGAATTCGGTCGCGAGATGGACGCCATCTACTATGAAACCCTGGCCTCGCGTGGCGAGCAGGATCGCCGCTATATCCTGCGTCTGATCCGTACCCAGCGCAGCCTGGCGCTGACAGGTCGTCTGGTGATCTACGCCAGCCTGTTCCTGTTGCCTGCCTGGCCTCATGCTCTGGCAGGCTGGCCCGCCACGCTGATCGTCATGGGGCTCGGCGTGATCATGCTTGGCGTCGCCAAGATTCTTGAAAACATGGAAATCGCGCACAACGTGCTGCATGCCCAGTGGGACTGGATGAAAGACCCCGAGATCCAGTCCAACACCTGGGAGTGGGACACCATGAGCCCATCAGATCGCTGGATGCATTCCCATAACGTGGTGCATCACACCTGGACCAATGTGCTGGAGAAAGATCTGGATGTGGGCTACGGGATCATGCGCGTCACGCCGATGCAGCCCTGGAAACCGCGTTATCTGTTGCAGCCCTTTTATTTCCTGCTGCTGATGCTGCTATTCGAAGAGGGCGTGGCCCTGCATGAACAGGCCATTATTGATGTGGGCGATCGCAAGAAAAAACCCCGCGAAATTCTGCCCCTGATGAAACATATCGGTCGCAAGATATGGGGCCAGGTGCGCAAGGATTACATTATGTGGCCCGGCCTGGCCGCGCTGGTGGCGGTGCCGATTTCCTTCTTTATCCCGGAGTCACCGTGGCTGGTGTTCCTGCTGGTGGCCGGGGCGAATGCGGTGGCCAATATCATTCGCAATATCTGGGCCTTCGTGATTATCTTCTGCGGGCATTTCCCCAGCGGCGTCTACAACTTCACGCCGGATCAGGTGGAGGGCGAATCCAAAGGCCAGTGGTATATTCGCCAGTTGCTGGGCTCTGCCAACATCACCGGCGGGCCGCTGTTCCATGTGATGTCCGGCAACCTCAGCCATCAGATCGAGCATCATCTGTTCCCCGATCTGTGCAGCAACCGCTACCCGGAAGTAGCGCCGCGTGTGCGCGCGCTGGCCGCCCGTTACGGCTTGCCGTACAACACTGCACCGCTGTGGCGGCAGTTCGGCACCACCTGGCTGAACAATCTGCGCCTGGCGTTTCCCGGTGGCACACCGCCACCAGAACCGGCCCGGGGGTAGCAAGGCGGGGCGGTTTTACTGCCCCGCTCGTACCAGCAACACCCTGACATCACTTGTATCAAAGGAAGCCGTGGTCACGTTGGCCGTTCCGGTTGTGATGTACCACGCATGGCCATCCAGGCTGCCGCGCACGGGCGACGACGTCCAGACGACTGTGGAAGGCACAGGGAAGATGGCGGCGTTTACAGCCCCGCCAGAACAACGCTGTTCCGTAATTGAAAGCAGCTCTTTCACGTTGGGTAATCGCCAGTCGTCGTAGCCCGCGAAGCCCGCGCCCGAATCGGATGCATTGACCGTCTGAGCCCGTTGCAAAGCCTGCTGCCAGTTAAAGAAACCTCCACTACCGCTGCAGGTGTTATCGCTACTGTTCCAGGTTTGTCCTTCAACGCACCGTTTCCACATCAGTCCGGTGGGCGTATGGGTCACCGTACCGTCACCATGGTCAACGAAATCCGCTGTCGGCGTGCTCGCCAGCATATTCGGGTTCTCCGTGCCCGCACAGGTTGTCGCGCCCCCGACCAGCGGCTGCCCACCCGCCACCAGGCGCACACCACGACCGGCACCGTCCTTGCTGTAAAGATTGTAGCCGCCTGAGTGGTTGATGATCGCACGCGCCAGATCAGGGCGAGAGGCCAGCGTCGCTGCCGACCAGTAATTGCTCAACGTCATGTTCGGAAAATAGTCCGTATCCAGTGCCGGGCCGCTGCGCCCGTAATGAACAGTGGACTGCAATTCCACGCGATCGGGCATGCGCCAGTCGTTCACACCGCACAGGCCGTTGCCCTCATTCAGCCCATTAATAGCACTCACATAAGCCTGGGTGTCGCAGGCGCTGCCCGCACAAGTGCCGCCGTCGGGCCTGCCGGCATCCCCGCCGTTCGTGTCCGGATCGGTGTTGTACCACGTATAGGTATGCCCGCCATGACGCAAATGCCCGGGGTCATCCAGCTTGACCTCCCAGATCAGCCCGGTCACATTATCGCGGGTGCAGGCCCAGTCGTTGGGCCCGTCCCCCGGCGTCGGGTTCTCCGGGCATTCACCGAAACCGGCGGCCACACCGCTGCCGCAAAGACGCGTAAAGTCGAAGCCCGCGGCACCCGCACCGATCTTCTGGAAATCCTGATCATCCCGCGCCTGGGCGTCCCGACCGTGAACCGCGTCCTGTCCGGGGTAATCGGCGACCGCCGCATCATCACAGGGAAGACTCGCGTCGGAGCTGGTGCTACACGTATCAATGCCGGTATCGTTCAGCCCGCCCACCGGCGCAAACGCCTGCGGCGTGGCCGTCACCTGTTCGCTGCCCGCGCTCTCGGCCTGTCCGCTCAATGCTGTAACCCGGAAATAGTAGCTTGTGCCGTTTTCGAGTCCGGTCACTGTGTGAGGGCTGGATACATCCAGCACCAGCCCGGCACCGGGAATGCTGCCGTGGTTATCGATGTCATCAATGCTTTCTGTGGCGTAGTAGAGGTTGTATCCGGTGGCATCACTGACGGCATCCCAGCGGATGGCCACCTTGCTGTCTCCCGCCTGCGCCTGCACATTCTCCGGCGGCTCCTCTGCCATGTCTCCCGGGGAGATGCCCACACGAGACTCTGCCCCGCAGCCCGCCAGCACTAAAGCAAGCAGGGCGCCGATGGCGGGCGATGTGGTGGTACCGAGTGCGTCGCGATTCATTGCTCATCTCCTCCCGGCAAGGTGATGTCGACCCGGCGGTTCAATGCCCGGCCTTCCGGCGTGTCGTTGTCCGCCAGCGGCTCACGGCTGCCTGCACCGCTGACTCGCAAGCGCTCCGCCGCAATACCCTGTTCCATCAGAAGCGCCGCAACCGCCTTGGCCCGTTCAAGCGCAAGCTGGTCGTTGTATTCGTCCGGCCCCTGGTTGTCGGTGTGGCCTCGCACGATCACCGTCGCCCCCGGATAACGATCAAGATAGGTGACGACCTGAGCCATCTCGGCCGTGGTCGGCTCGCGCTCACCGAAATCGAAGTTCAGCGCGCCGATGGTAAAAGGAAAGACAGGGGTATCAGGCGCCGTGTCAGGCCCAGGGGCGGTCTGAGGAGAGGTCGGTGTTGAAACAGGCGCCGGTTCAGGCACAGGCTCGGCGGCCCGTTGATCCGTTGCGGCTGCAGCACGACCGATACGGCGCACGAGCGCCAGGCTGATCAGATCGGTATCATCCGGCCCGACCTGGTAGCGGTCCCAGCCAAGCCGCATGCGCCAAGGGCCAGGGTTAGCGCCAGGGCTACGCCATTCCAGCCCGGCGCCCCAGGTCGGGTCGGTGCCGGTAAAGCGCTTGCGCGTCTGCGCACGCAGGCTGTATTCCCAGTGAAACAGGCCACCACGCACCCAGAGGCTCAGACTGTCGGTAAAGGAATAACGTGCCATCAGCGCCACTTCTGCACCATTACCCGAGGCTGGCGCCACGTCTCTCAGATCATCAACACTGATCAATCCGACGTTCTGAAAATCACTGTCAGGCGCATCCAGATGCACATAGGCCCCTTCCAGCAACAGATAGCGCCAGCTATATCCGGCCAGCAACTTTCCCGCGAGGCGATTCTCGTCCTCCACCTGCGCAGTGCCGGGAATACCGGCGGCGGCCATGCGCTCCATCACGGTGGCGCTATCAACGTCGGTCATCGCCCAACCCAGGGCGCCTCCCAGATAAAACCCCTGCCCGGCCTGTGCCGGCAGCATCGCTGCCAGCAGGCAAACTGTCAGGAAAAAACGAAACATCAGCAAACACCCCAAGCCCGGACCATGCATTTTTTATGATCAGGATCATTATGCGCATAATCGCTCAGGCTAACACGTCCCTCAAACAAGGGACATGCCCCTGAAACGGGGTCATGAAGCGGGGTCAGGTCTCACATTTCTCATGGTGTAACACAAGAAGTAATCTTTCGCCTACCGATTCTCTCATTTCTGGCTGACAAACATTGCTCTGCATCCATGGCACACTGCCAACGGATCTTTCGGAAAGGAAAACGGAGCAGATGGCCAGGCCACTTCGCATCGAGTTTGCCGGGGCGCTTTATCATGTCACCGCCCGTGGCAACGCTCAGACGGACATATATAAAGGCTCCTCAGACAAGCACCGTTTCCTGAATATACTCACCGATGTCTGCAAGCATTACCGCTGGCATTGTCACGCCTGGTGTCTGATGGACAACCACTATCATCTGCTTGTGGAAACAGGCTCACCCACCCTGTCATCAGGCATGCGGCAGTTGAATGGCATTTATTCCCAGTATTTCAATCGTCGGCATCAGCGTGTCGGGCATCTTTTTCAAGGGCGCTACAAAGCGATTCTGGTTGAAAAAGAAGGCTACCTTATGGAGCTTGCGCGATATATTGTGCTTAACCCTGTGCGGGCAGGAATGGTGAACGAGGCCAGCGAATGGAGATGGAGCAGCTATCGGGCCACAGCAGGCCTGGCAGCTCCGCCCCCCTGCCTGACCAGGGACTGGATCTTATCGCTCTTCAGCAACCATTTTGGCGAAGCCACTCGACGCTATCGACAGTTCATATGCGAGGGTAAAGATCAGCCTCCACCCTGGACGCATCTCAAGAGCCAGATCTACCTTGGCTCTGACTCTTTCATTGAGCAGATGCATGATGTCCCCGACTCCGGGGACATTCTTAAAGAAATCCCGCGCGTACATCAGCTGCCTCCCGCCAAGCCGTTGGGCTGCTACGAAATGCAGCATGACGACCGAAAAGACGCCATGGCTTGTGCCTGGCTTGACGGGCACTATACCCTCGCAGCCATTGGGGAATACTTCGGCGTGAGCCGTAGTTCCGTCAGCCGAGCAGTAAAGGCATTTCGTGAGAAATGTGAGACCTGACCCCCGGTGCCTTGTGAGCCTGGCGCCTACCGCTCGCGAATTGCGGCTTGCATGGCCCTCACTGCATCACGATGACTTTGCGGTGTGAAGCAGATCGGCTCGGCAAACTCTTCCATGACCATCGCCTGATCCCACGGCATGTCCGCAACTTTGCGCATCTGCACCTTGGCCATCTCCACCACGTTCGCCGGCAGCGCGCAAACCCGGTCTGCCCAGCTGCGCGCTTCGTCCAGCAGGCGATCATGGGGAACGACACGATTAACCAATCCGAGTTCCAGCGCACGCTCGGCAGACAGGCGTTCTCCCGCAATAAACAATTCCATGGCCTTGTGGTAACCCACGCGCCGGGTCAGTTGCCAGTTGCACCCCACCTCCGGCACCAGACCAATTGCCGCAAACGCCAATACCAGCCGGGCGCGCTCCGACGCCAGCAGGTAATCCGACGCAAAGGCAAACGACAGCCCAACGCCGGCTGTCGGGCCATTCAAGGCAGCAATAACATACTTGTCACTCTGCGCCAGCAGCCGCGCCACACCGCCGAATTGACGTCGAATCCAGCGCCATACCGTTACCGCGCCTTCGTTACCATGGCGCAGTGAATCTTCCGCCATGAGGATAAAGTCCAGATCGCCGCCCGCACAGAACGCCGGGTCGGTCCCCGTCAGCACGATGACCCGTACATCCGGCGTTTCAATCACTGAACGTAAAGCCTGTTGCAACTGATAGCACAACACCGGCGTGAGGGAGTTGAGGCGCTCGGGATTGTTCAGGGTAACAGTGGCTACCGGCCCTTCGGTGGAGACCTCCACGTACTTACGCGTCTGCGCCCTGCACGCGCGGATCAGGTCCGCATAGGTCATTTCTGTCATCAGATTGGTGGTCATTACATGCCCTCTTTCAATATTAGAGAATACTCTCTATAATTATCATCCATGGGACGACCAGGCAAGTTCACAACAGACACCGTGCTGGACGCTGCACTCGATGTGCTGGAGCGTGATGGCATGCGCGCCCTCACCATGACCCGGGTGTGCGAACAGCTGAATGCCCCCAGCGGATCGCTGTATCATCGCTTTCCTTCACGGGATGCATTGCTGGTGGCACTGTGGCTACGCTGTGCCGAGCGTTTCCAGAGCGGCATGGAGGCGGCGTTGCGGGAACATGAGAACACACGCGATGCCGCCCATGCGGCGGTGCGCTATTTCATTGACCGCACACGGGAGCACCGGGCTGAAGCGCTGGTGCTCATGGCCTGGCGGCGCGAGGATCTGCTCGGCTCACACTGGCCCCCAAAGGTGCGCAAACGCGCTGAAGCACTGGCGGCGGACCACCATCGCGTGGCAAAAGACTTCGCCCGACGTCTCTGGCCCAACGGAGGGGGCGATCTGGCACGGTTGAACTATGCGTTAACCGGCCTGCCCATGGCCGCCGTTCTTGATGAACTGCGTGGCAGCAGGCCCATGGTCAATGCCGAAGAGTGGGTCATTACTGCACTTGATGCCGTACTGCACGACTGCTGGTAGCACAGCAGGGGTCAGGTCTCACATTTCACGCACAGGACGTCGCCCTGGCAGCTTTATGGACGAAGATAAAAAACCGCCCCGCGCCCGATGAGAAATGTGAGACCTGACCCCACTGGGACTAACGTGGCATGCGGATACCGCTGAGGTCGCGAAAGCATAATTCCCTCGCCATGGCGAGGAAGTCCTGGATGTAGGCGGCCTGCTCTTCCTCTACACGAACGGCGGCGTAGAGGGTGCGCCACACACCTTCCTCGCCAAGCCTGCATGTCGCTAACAGTTTCTGAGACAGATACTCCGTCAACGCCCAGTTCGGCAGCGCCGCTGCGCCACGACCGCTGGCGACGAGCTGCGCCATCATTGGTGTGAGTTCAGCGGTTCGCAGCGCCGCCGGTTCGATACCCGCCGGATCGAGAAAGGCGGTGAACACATCCAGTCGATCCCGCTCCACCGGGTAAGTGATCAGGGTCTGGTCGGCCAGTTGTTCCGGGCGGACGAAACGCGCCGCCGCCAACGGCGCATCGCGGGCCACGGCCAGCACCAGTTCATAGCGGAACAGCGGGATATAGCTGACCGCCTCCATCTCGATGGGGTCCGAGGTAATCACCAGATCCAGATCGCCACGGACCAGCGCTGGCAACGGGGCAAACGAGAAACCGGCGCTCAGGTCCAGCTCCACCTCGGGCCACTGCCCGCGAAACACATCCAGGGTCGGCATCAGCCACTGGAAACAGGAATGGCATTCGATGGCCAGATGCAGCCGCCCGGTCTGTCCGGCGGCCAGCCGCTTCAGTTCACGCTCGGTGGTGCGCAGGCGCGGCAGCACTTCATCGGCCAGGGCCAGGATACGCAGCCCGGCGGTGGTAAACCGCACCGGGCGGGTGCGCCGGTTCAGCAGTTGCAGCCCCAGACGGTCCTCCAGGTCGCGCAACTGGTGCGACAGGGCAGACTGGGTAACATGCAGCCGCTCGGCGGCCTCCACCAGGCTGCCGCCCTCGCGAATGGCGGTCAGGGTCTCCAGGTGGCGAATCTCTATCATAATGAACATATCTCATAGTATGGATGCGTATGTTGATTTTTATTCAACAAGCATACCCAGCACAATAGCTGCCATCGTTCATCAACCATGGAAAAGACCGCACATGAGCAGCCAACGCCCGACCCTGCACAACCTGGGCTTCCCCCGTATCGGCGCCCACCGCGAACTGAAGAAAGCCCAGGAAGCCTACTGGGCTGGCACCCTGCAGGCCTCCGAACTGGCCCATGTAGGCCGCGAACTGCGGGCCCGCCACTGGGCCGCCCAGGCGGAAGCCGGGCTGGACACGGTGCCGGTGGGGGATTTCGCCTGGTATGACCATATTCTGGAGTGGACCACCCTGCTCGGCGCGGTGCCGCCGCGTTTCAACCAGCCTGAAGATCAGCCGGTCAGTCTGGACACGCTGTTTCGCATGGCCCGTGGCCGGGCGCCCAGTGGCGAACCGGCGGCCGCTTGTGAGATGACCAAATGGTTCGATACCAACTATCACTACATCGTGCCGGAGCTGCACCCGGACCAGACCTTCCGCATTGCCCGGGAGGAACTGTTCCAGCAGGTCAGTGAGGCACAGCAGCAGGGGCATCAGGCCCGGCCGGTGATTCCCGGCCCGCTGACCTGGCTCTATCTGGGCAAGGGTGATGCCTATGAGGGCGCCGCCGACGCCGCCAAGCTCGATCTGCTGGCGCGGCTGATCCCGGTCTATCGCGAGGTACTCAAACGCCTGGCAGATCAGGGCATCACGTGGGTGCAGATCGACGAGCCGATTCTGGTGCTGGACCTGCCGGAGGCCTGGCAGCGGGCGTTCGTGCGCGTGTATGAACAACTCGCCGCCAGCCCGGTGAAGCTGCTGCTGGCCACCTACTTCGGCGGTCTGGATGACAACCTCTACACCGCTCTGGCGCTGCCGGTGGCGGGCCTGCATCTGGATCTGGTCCGCGCGCCGGAGCAGTTGGCCGCCGTGCTGCCGCGCCTGCGCAATGATCAGGTGCTGTCCGCCGGGATTATCAGCGGGCGCAATATCTGGCGTACCGATCTGGATGCCGCGCTGGCCACACTGAAGCCTGCTGCCGAGGTATTGGGAGAGCGCCTGTGGCTGGCGCCGTCCTGTTCGCTGCTGCATGTACCCGTGGATCTGGCGCACGAGAAAAAGCTGGATGACGAACTGAAAAGCTGGCTC
>PNLU01000081.1 GCA_013823245.1 Alcanivorax sp. | reverse complement strand
AATATGTTGATAGTGGACGCAGAGTCCGAGACCACTTCTACCAGGGAAGCTGGGAAGCCATGCTTGAGGATGATATGAAAAATCTTTCTCCCTGGTTTCGCTGGATGAAACGCTTCCGCATGCCCGACCTGCCCGATACCCCCACCCACATTGTCGACGACAGCGGCAAATGGCGAAAACTCAAACGGGACGAGCGCGCGACCCATCGAACCGGCCCCCGATGGGAGCATATCAAGCCCGAGCATGATGCCATCCTTCGATAACTGCGCCACCCTCAGACGATTTCTATCAAATCAGGAGCGGCCTGCAACTGGAGGCAGACAGCTAACTCATTCTGGCGGGGTCGTCGGTGGCGCAATCTCGTGCAGGGCCGCCTGGCCACCGTCGGTCACGCGGATATGCGCAATACCGCCGCGCATCAGGTCATGCTCGAGGGCGAGGGCTTTGTCCTTCGGTGCGAACCAGGCTTCGATGCCGTAGCGCAGGCGCAGGGTGTCGCCACTGCGATACATGATGCGACCCCGCACGAAGACGCCGCTGTCCGGGCGCTGGCGATGGATGGCCGTGGCCTGCCAGGTATTATCGCTGCTTTCCGCTTGCTCCAGCACGACATACACCCGACTGCCCGCTTGCAGCGGTGCCCGGTAATCGGACGGCTCCTGCGATACAAGAAGCCCAGCATCCAGCGTGGTGATGGCGTATTCCAGGCGCGCATAATTGCCGCGAAACAGGTCGCGCGGGTCCACGGGCACCACTTCCAGGGCCACATCGCGGCCCGCCCACAAGGGATAGCGCGCCATGCCCAACACACCCGCCAGCACCAGCAATTGCCCCAGCAATACCAGCAGCAACAGCCAGCCGCGCCAGTTCATCGGCCGCTCGGAAATCGCATGCTCGACACTGCCCACCAGTTTATTCCGCCTCTTATTCGACATCGGCGCTCTCCTGCAGGCGGTCATTCCGGCGGTCATGCCGCTGCCAGTAACGCGCGGCCAGGAACAGAATGACGCCCGCCACGGCAAACATCAGGGCGCTGCTCAGGTAATCGCCAATCAGCGACAGGTAACGCAGCATGACCAGCAACAGCAGCAACACCACACCACCGTAAAAACGTGATGACACGCCGCGCTGCATGCCCTGGCGAATCATGGCGATGCCCAGCCCTAGCAACAGCAGATTGATACCCACCGCCAGCCACAGCGCCAGACCCTCGAAGGGCCAGAAGGTCACCAGCAACAGCACCAGCGTCAATCCGGCGGCCGAGGCAATGATGGCGCTGCGCTCCGGCATGCGTGTTTGCCAGGCCAGCGCAGCCACCAGCAACCACACCAGTGGCAACCACCATTGCAACGGCAGGCCATGCCGCAACCAGGCCTTGATGAACTCGTCCCAGGCGCCGACATAACTGAACACCAGCAGCCCGAGCAGCGCCAGCCGCATCAGCCAGTGGGTCGCCCATTGCGCGTGGGCACGGCGGCCACGCAGCGGATGATCCAGTTGCGTCAGCGTCAGCCCGCGCACCAGCAGCACCAGCCAGGCGGTCAGCACCAGATGCGCGGCCCAGATACCGGAGGGCGGTGAAAAATAATGCCCCATGCTCCAGGCATACAGGCCATTGGCCCAGATCAGCAGCAGCACCAGCGCCGCATCGCGGAGCACGCCGGAGTGGCTGCGGTAAAGCACCTGATACAGGGCGGCCCCGGCAAACAGCGGTAGCAGCCAGGGCAGGCCATAGCGCCACTGGGTCATCATCCACAGGGCCGCCAGCAGCAACTGCAACGCATGCAGCAGGCGGCTGGTCGTCAGCCAGGCCAGTGGCAGGATACCCAGCGCCCAGAGCAACAGCCCATCGGGAAAGTGTTCGCCAAGATGATAGATCTGCGCAATCAGCATGATGCTGGCGCCATAGAGAATGCCGCCGGCAAACAGCCAGAGCACGGCCTGATCGCGGTGGCCGCGCACCCACTGCCGGAATCCCAGGGCATTGACCAGACCGGTGGCGGCGATCAAGCCGGCCATGCGCCCGGCGCGGGACAGCTCGTCCCAGTTATGCGACAACAGCAGCAGGACCGCCGCCCCGGCGAAGACGATGGCCAGCGCGGTCAGCACCCGGTAGGCGAGTGGCGTCCGCCCCGAGCCCTCCAGAGACAGGCCGTACCGCGCCAGAATCTGCTCTCCCTGCTCGGTAGTAATCAGCCCTTCGGCCACCCAGCCGCGCACCTCGTCAGCCAGTTCACCCCTGAAAAACCGCAATAGCCGCAATGCCCTGCTTCCCTGTCCTGCCGCGCTGTGGCGACGTTGCACCAAGCATGGCCGCCCGCCGGGATTCCGGCAAGTCCCGCAGGATTGTCATTGCGGCCAAGGCGCCCGCGCCAGCAAGCCGCTAGGCTCTGCTTCAGTGTTCTCTCCATGACATCGCCAACACAGGACTGCCGACCCATGACGGATACGCAACAGGCCAAGGCCGATCAACTGATGAACGCGCAGATTGCCTGGATCATTGCGCAACTGGACAAGAAAACCCTGACGAAGATCGTCCGCGAGGAAGTGGATCATGCCTTCAAGGCGGCCAAGACCCTGACACTCAATGACGTGGTCAGCGTGGATACCGTCAAGGCCACCGCCCGGCGCTACGCCATCGAGATGGAGATTTCCGGGGCCATCCCTGAACTGATCGGTGAAATCGCCGACCGGCTGTACAACCACCCCGGCCATGACAAGAACAGCTTCGAAGATCTGATCAGTGATCAGGAAGTGGCGGAGCTGCTGGATGTGGCGCTGGAAATGAAAGCCCTGCGCCAGCGCCTGATCAGCGAGATCGGCGGCAGCCCGCTGACCCTGAACCTGATTTCCGACATGCTCTATCGCGGCATTCAGGGCTTTATCAATCAGGGCACCAACATGGCGGGCAGCATTCCTGGCGCCAGCTCCTTGCTGAAACTGGGCAAGTCAGCGGTCAGCAAGGCGGCGCCCGGTCTGGAAAAGTCAGCAGAAACCAGCATCAAGAAATACATTGCCCACAACACCCGCGGCATTATCCGGCAAAGTGAAAAGCGTCTGGAGAAGACCATTGAAAGCGGCGAGTTCCGTCAGGCCGTGCTGGAATTCTGGGATGAGATCAAGGAAGAGAAAGTGGCCAGCCTGCGCCGTTATGTGACCCGGGACGAACTGGAAGATGCCATGGTTGCCGGGCTGGAAGCGTGGAAGCAGTTTCGTGCCACGCGCTACTTCGGCAACCTGCTGGATGCCGGGGTGGATTTCTTCTTCCAGAAGTACGGCGATACCTCGCTGGAAAAACTGGTCAAGGAAATGGGCGTGACCAGGAAGATGGTCAGCGACGAAATCATGCACTATGCCCCGCAGGCTATCGACGCCCTGAACGAGAAGGGGCTGATCGAAGCCGCCCTGCGCCGTCGGCTGACGCCCTTCTGGCATGCGGACTCCACGCTGGCGCTGCTGTAACCGGCGAGGCTTGACATACTGCTCATATGGACAGTATTCTGACTGTCCGGTGAGCACACGGTTGTCTGAAAGGTACTGCAACCCCTGACAGGTTTATGCCGTGAGATCTCCCAGGGCCCCCAGTCCCCGCTGTCGGGCCCGCGCCAGGGACGGCGCATTGCTCCCGGGTCTGTTTTCTCAGGCCGGCACCCTGGCGTGCCGCAGGCACCCATCATGTTTGCCGAACTGCATGCCCTGTCCAGCTTCAGCTTCCTGACCGGCGCCAGCCAACCGGATGAACTGGTCTGGCAGGCCGCCAGCGAAGGCTATGCGGCGCTGGCCATCACCGATGAATGCACCCTGGCCGGTGTCGTGCGCGCCCATCAGGCGGCCCGTGAAGCCGGTCTGCACCTGATTATCGGCAGCCGCATGACTCTCACCGACGGCACCCGTGTGGTGTTGCTGGTCACCGACCGCGCCGCCTACGCCAACCTGTCCACCCTGATTACCGCCGCTCGCCGCGACAGCCCCAAGGGCGAATACCAGGTCAGCCCGGCGCTGCTGGCCACCCATGCTGACGGCCTGCTGTGCCTGTGGCGGCCCGGCTGGGAGGCCGAGCGGGCAGATCAGCAACTGACCATGCTGAAGTCGCATTTCCACGAGCGCCTGTGGCTGGCCTGCGAGCTGCATCAGGACGGCGACGATGTGGCCCAGTACCAGTACCTGTTGCGGCTCGCCAATCACCATGCCCTGCCGATGGTGGCCAGCAACGACGTGCACATGCACAGCCCGGCGCGGCAACCCTTGCAGGATGTGCTGACCGCCCTGCGCCACCGCACCACGGTAGCGGAACTGGGCCAGCGCCGCTTTGCCAATGGCGAGCGGCATCTGCGGTCGCTGGCGCGCCTGCGCCAGCTCTATCCGCAAGCCTTGCTGACAGAAAGTCTGCATATCGCCCGGCGCTGCACGTTTTCGCTGGATGAGCTGCGCTATCAGTACCCGGATGAAGTGGTCCCGGCGGGCATGACCCCCGCCGCCTGGCTGCGCCAGTTGACCGAGGAAGGCGCTGCGCGGCGCTGGCCAGAGGGGGTACCCGACAAGGTCCGTGCCCTGATCGAAAAGGAACTGGCCCTGATCCGCGAGCTGGATTACGAGTATTACTTTCTCACCGTGCAGGACATCGTCGCCTTTGCCCGCCGCCAGGGCATTCTTTGCCAGGGGCGCGGCTCCGCCGCCAATTCTGCGGTCTGCTATTGCCTGTTCGTGACCGAAGTGGACCCGTCGCGCAGCAGCCTGCTGTTCGAGCGGTTTATCAACCGGGAACGCAACGAGCCGCCGGACATCGATGTGGATTTTGAACACGAGCGGCGCGAAGAGGTGGTGCAGTACATCTATCAGAAATACGGGCGCGCACGCGCCGCCCTGGCCGCCACCGTCATCAGTTACCGGATGCGCTCTGCGGTACGCGATGTCGGCCGGGCGCTGGGGTTTGACCGGCACCGGCTGGACCTGCTGAGCAAGCAGCTGGCCTGGTGGGACAAACCCGACACCCTGATCGAACGGTTTCGCGAGGCCGGCCTCCAGGACACACAACTGGCGCGGCAATACCGTGCACTGGTTCTGGAGCTGCTCGGCTTCCCCCGGCATCTGTCACAGCATGTCGGCGGTTTCGTCATCAGCCGCGACCCCATCGCCACCCTGGTGCCGATTGAAAACGCCGCCATGCCCGAGCGCACCATCATTCAATGGGACAAGGATGATCTGGAGGCCCTGGGTCTGATGAAAGTGGACGTGCTGGCACTGGGCATGCTCACCGCCATCCGCAAGATACTGGATATGATCAATGCTTATCGGAGCACGCAGGACAAACAAGCCCTGACGATGCAGCAGATCCCCCGGGAAGACCCGCAGACCTATGCCATGCTCTGCAAGGGCGACAGCGTGGGCGTGTTCCAGGTGGAATCCCGCGCGCAGATGAACATGCTGCCGCGTCTGCGGCCGCAGCAATTCTATGATCTGGTGATTCAGGTTGCGATCGTACGACCCGGGCCGATTCAGGGCGACATGGTGCATCCCTATCTGCGCCGTCGGCATGGCCAGGAAGCGGTGGACTATCCCGACGACCGCATTCGCGATGTGTTGTCACGCACGCTCGGCGTACCCATCTTTCAGGAACAGGTGATTCAGTTGACCATGGTCGCCGCAGGCTTCAGCGGCGGCGAAGCGGACCAGTTGCGCCGGGCCATGGCGCGCTGGGGCAAGAGCGGCGAACTGATGCAATTCCGTGACAAGGTGATCGACGGCATGCTCGCCAATGGCTATTCACCGGCCTATGCCGAACGCATCTTCGAGCAGATGAAAGGCTTTGGTGGTTATGGCTTCCCCGAATCCCATGCCGCCAGTTTTGCCCTGCTGGTGTATGTGTCCGCCTGGCTCAAGCGGCACCACACGGCGGCGTTTTATGCCGGGCTACTCAACAGCCTGCCCATGGGGTTCTATTCGCCGTCACAGCTGATTCAGGACGCCCGCCGCCATGGCATTGAAACCCGCGCCGTCTGCGTGGATCACAGCCACTGGGACTACACCCTGGAGGACAGCGCGCGCCTGGCCTTCGGCATGCAGCCCGCCCTGCGCCTGGGACTGCGCCAGATCAGCGGCTTCAACGAGGACGCCGCCGCCCGCCTGGTCAGCGCCCGCCGCCAGGCCCGTTTCACGGATGTCGAGGACCTGTGCCGCCGGGCCCGACTACAGCGCAAGGAACGCGAGGCCCTGGTGGCCGCCAATGCCCTCGCCCGGCTGACCGGCCACCGACATCAGGGCCATTGGGAAATGCAGGCGGTACAAGAAACCCTGCCCCTGTTTGCTGGCAGTGAATCCGACCCGCCAGGCCAGGCCCCGCCTTTGCATGATGGCGTGCGTCTGGACGCGCCTTCCGAGGTCGACAATCTGCTCAGTGATTACCGCAGCCTGGGCCTGACCCTGGGCCGACATCCGCTGGCCCTGCTGCGTCATCGGCCCGAATTCGCCCGCTGCAAACGCGCCCGCGACCTGCGCCATCTGGACGGCGGCCGTCTGGTTCGTGTGGCCGGGGTGGTGACCAACCGGCAACGACCTGGCACCGCATCCGGCGTACTGTTCATGACCCTGGAAGATGAAACCGGCAACACCAATGTGGTGCTCTGGCAACGCGTGCAGGAACAGTACCGGCGGGCCATTCTCGGTGGTCAGTTGCTGATCATCACCGGCACCGCAGAAAAAACCGAAGAGGGTCTGATTCACCTGATCGCGGGCAAGGTGGAGGATGTCAGCGACGCGCTGGCCAGCCTGAAAAGCCGCTCGCGGGACTTTCATTGATCAACAAAAAAAACCCCGCAGGGTGAGCGGGGTACGTCGCTGCTATCAGGCAGAAGCAGAACAAAAAACGATCAATTCATACTCAGTTCGAGATTCGGGTTGAAGCTGGCATCGCCAAGGTCGGCCAGCCAGGTGTCCACAAAGACCCTGAGCGCTTCATCACCCCGGGCACCCCGGGCACGCAGAAAGGCCTCGAAGGACACGCGCTGACCGGCGTCGTCCACCACCGGCGCCGTCAGGTCCAGATCCAGATCAATCGCCAGATACTCCAGATTTTCGGCCAGTTGGCGGTTGACCACGGTGGCCAGCAGCGTCTGCTCTCCGCACGGCAGATTCAGCACATCCGCCACCTGGTCGTAACCGATCAGTTCCGCTTCCAGCAGGGCTTCCATCTGCGGCGCCAGTGCACTGTCTTCGGCAGCGGCATGGCACAGGGCCGTACTCAGGACGGGATGCAGTTCTGCACGGGCCGACACCATCAGCCCCAACAGACACAGCGCAGCGACACAGCGGCGCATGGGAATTTCTCCGGTTATTTTCACTGGCGTGAATTATACGAAAAAATAACCAAAAGAAACCCTTTGAACACAGATTTAGTACGCCGAACGGATGAACGGCGAGTCAGAGTACGTCGGTTGACCGGACCGCCGTTCAACGGAACAACTGTCCCACAAACAGGTTTACTGCGCGCTGGCCGCCCTCGGCCATGCCCAGCGACAGATACGTCGGCCCTATCGGCGTATCCATGCCGAGAAAGGCGCTGCCCGCCGTAATCGCGTTGCTGGCGCTCATCTCGCTGCGGTCTTCCCAGACGTTGCCCCGTTCCAGCGAGGCCCCGGCAAACAGCGGCAAGCGGGAAGGCATGCTGCTCTGAGTGCCCAGGGGCACCAGCGTGACCAGCCGGGTCATGGCCCGGTGCATGCCCCAGCGGCTGCGCGGCGCCAGACCGGACAGTTCCAGAAAACCGCCGATGGGCACGATATTCGCCAGATCCTGCTCATTGGTGTCGCTGACACTCAGGTCGCCCTCGAGCAGCCAGCTGACCCGGCCGGTGGACAAGGCCCAGGTGGCCTCGCCATTGAAACGGCGGAACCGCTGTTCGGCCCTCAGCCCAGGGTCGTGCCACTGCCATTGACCGCGCCAGCGCAGCCCGCGGCGCGGGAAGGCGACATCATCCAGCGTGTCCCAGCCCAGACCGATCAGGTAATAGCCGTCGTCATAGCTGCCCTCGCCCAGGTCCATCCCGCTGCGCAGCTCCACATCCCCACGCTTGCGCACCACACCGACACGCACCTCGCCCCGCTGCCGGTAGAGCTGCCGCCCCAGCGCGAGCCCGGCCTGGCGCTCACGGCGCTGATACGAGGCAATGGCTTCGTCCTGGATCGTCTCGTCGAACAGATCAATGCGTTCGGCCTGATACAGCAGTTGCGGTTCGATGAAATACCGCATGCCGTAATCCAGAGGCTGTACAAATCGCCCCTCAAGGCGCGGGGTCGTGCCAATGTCGGAACGCAAAAAAGCCGTGCCGCCCAGCCGGTTCAGACCGGCCATGCGCAGGCTCGCGCCCATCCCGAACTCCGATTCACCGCGAAAATCATCACTGATCCGCAGGCCGACACGGAGGAAGTTGCTGCCCTCCTGACGCCGCTGCGACACCAGCAGCAGGCCGGTCTGGCCGTTTTCCTCAATCACCCGGTAACGAATCTGGCGAAAATAATCGAGGCCGTAGATGGTCGAGATGTCTTCATGCAGACGAGCTCGGTCCAGGGGCTGGTCCAGTGACTGCCGCAGCAGATTGCGAATCACCCGGTCATCCACCGGGCTGTCGTTGTCGATACGAATAAATTGAATGACCGGTGGCTCGCCCGGCGCCAAGGGCCCGGGTACTGCCGACACCGACACGGGCACCCGACCCTGCGCCTCCAGCGCGGCCACGGCGGCGCGATAGCCTGCCTCCAGCGCTGCCTCCGCCTCACCGAAGCTGGCATTGGACACCGAGTCCAGTTGTGGCCGAATCAGCAGATCCTGTTCCCCCAGCGAGGCCAGTTGTTCATCGCTGTTGCCGCGCACCATCAGCCCGGTCAACTGATCCATCACATCCACTAGCGACTGGATATCCTCCAGTTGACGGCGCGGCGTGCCGACATCCACGACCAGCAAGCGCGTGGCCCCCAGGGATCGCGCCACGTCCACGGGAATATTATTGACCACGCCTCCGTCCACCAGCAGCCGGCCTTCCATTTCCACCGGCTCGAGCAGACCGGGAATCGACATGCTGGCCCGCACCGCCGTGCTCAGGCGCCCCCGGTCCAGCACCACCTGCTCGCCCGATACCAGATCCGCCGCCACTGCACGAAACGGGATCGGCAGGGCATCGAAGTCATCCACCCGGTCCACCGCCACAAACAGGTCATCCAGCATCGCGGTCATGTGCTGCCCCTTGAGCACACTGCGCGGCAATACGATGCGCCCGCGGGCGATGTGCAAGCGGTAATCCGCCGCCAGCCCGGCATCCAGTTGCCGGAAAATATACGGCTGATCCTGACGCGGCGAACGATCGGTAAATGCCAGCGCCCAGTCGGTGCCCCGGGCCACCCGTTCAAGTGCCTCGGCATCCAGACCCGAGGCCCGCAGCCCACCGACGATCGCGCCCATGCTGGTGCCAACAATCACATCCACCTGAACGCCGTATTCCTCCAGCGCCCGGATCACCCCCACATGCGCCAGCCCGCGCGCGCCGCCACCACTGAGCACCAGGCCGACCCGCTCGACGGCGCCTTCATCCGCCCGGGCCTGGACTGGCGGCAGGGCAGCCATGCACATCAGCACAACACCACTGAGCAGAATCCCGCGCACCCGTCATCCTCCATTGATCTCGGCCTAACGATACCGGTTCTGACAGCACTGCGTCTGCTTCGCTATACTCCTTTGCTACATTCCGGCGATGCATCACACGAATAACGAGGAATCCCTGCGCATGACCCCGCGACTGTTATGGCCCGCCCTGCTTGCCACACTGGTGCTGACCACCTCCGGGTGCAGCCGCGAAGTGGTGATGACCGACCGGGAGCGCGTCAATGAGCGTATTCCCTGGGAAATCCCGACGCCGGAAGTGGACCTGAACGCCTGGCAGGCACCGGAGCAACTGGGCAGTTTCACCTATCAGGGAGAGATCAATCTGGATCAGCGGCACCTGCGCATCCTGCGTTACACCCGCCAGCGCGATAACAAGGAGCAGCGTCTGGAATTGCAGCTGTTCCCGATCCCGGGCGGCTGGGACGACATGCCGCCAAGTCGCCTGATCGCAGGCCAGTATGGCCCGCAACGGCAACAGCTCGGCGAGCGCGCACTGCATCGCGGCGCGCTGGAAGTGATCGTTTCGGAAGAGCGCGCAGACGTCGAAGACGCCCTGCCGCTGCCGGTGGCCGTGGGTCACTTGCAGCAGCAGTACCCGAACGCACGCGCAGTCACCTTGCTCAGCGTCACGGCCCTGCCACCGGTGTTTGTCAGTGCCACGGTGACGGGGCATCCCGACCAGGCCGACGATCTGGACCGGGCCATGCGTGAGGCGCTGCTGGACTTTGCGGCCGCCAATCCCGAGACGTCTGACGCATCACCATGACCTCAGCGCCCTTTGCCACCCCGGTCACAGCGGCGGAGCTGGACTGGCAAGCTGACACGCCCGTGGCACTGGCCTACGACGACCCCTACTTTTCCCGCGACGACGGCACGGCGGAAAGCCGTCATGTGTTTGTCGACGGCAACGCACTGGGGCGCCGGTTTGCCGCCCTGCCCGCCGGGGCAACCTTCGTCATTGCCGAAACCGGCTTCGGCACCGGGCTCAACCTGTTGTGTGCCATGGCCTGCTTTCTCGCCGAAGCCCCCGCCGACAGCACGCTGCACTTCATTTCTGTTGAAAAACATCCGTTGCGCCCGGTCGACCTGCGCCGCGCCCACAGCCACTGGCCGCAGTTTGCCGCCCTGGCGGAGGAACTGGCGCAGGTCTACCCGCCGCTGGCGCCCGGCCTGCACCGGCGCTGGCTGTGTCAGGGCCGGGTGGCGTTGACCCTGGTGTTCGCCGATGTGCAGGAGGCCCTGCCCCATCTGCATGCGCGGGTGGATGCCTGGTTTCTGGACGGCTTTGCCCCGGCGCGCAATCCGGACATGTGGCAACCGGACCTGTTCGGCGCCATGGCCCGGCTGAGCGCCCCCGGGGCCAGTTTTGCCACCTTTACCGCCGCCGGCTTTGTACGACGGGGGCTGACCGCCGCAGGCTTTCAGGTTGATCGTGTCCCGGGCTTTGGTCGCAAACGGGAGATGCTGGTCGGGCGCACCGCCGGAAACTGGCAGGCCACCGTGCGGCCCACCGGGCAGGCCGCCGTGCTCGGCGCAGGCCTGGCGGGGGCCACCTGCGCCCGGGCACTGGCCGAACGCGGCTGGCAGGTGACCGTGTTCGATCCGCAAGGTATTGCTCAGGGCGCCTCCGGGAATCTGGCGGGCGTGGTGTACACCACCCCCAGTCCCCATGCGACCGCGCAGAATCGCTTCTACCAGAGCAGTTACCTGAACGCGCTGCACTGGTTACAGCGCCATGGCTTTCCGGCCTGCCGTGACGACGGCGCGCTCAGCGGCGTGCGCCAGTATCCCCCCGACCCGCGCCAGCAGGCCCGGCAGCATGGCGCGCTGGACAGCGGTCTGTGGCCCGAAGACCAGCTTCAGCCCTGCACGGATCACGATGGTCTGCTGCTGCCCGGCGGGGGCTATATCCGGCCACCACGCTGGTGCGCGCACCTGCTGGATCATCCGGGTATCCGCCTGGTGCAGCAGCATGTCACGCATCTGGCTCCCCGGGATGAACGCTGGCAACTGACCCTGGACGAAGGCCCTGCGCAGGCGGCGGACATTGCTGTGATCGCCAACGCTGCCGCTGCACGGGAGCTCTGCCAACTGGACTGGCTGCCGCTGAAGCTGATCCGGGGCCAGGTGACTTACTGCCGGGCCACAGACGCCAGCCACGACTGGTCACAGGCCATCTGCCACAGTGGCTACCTGACCCCTGCCCTGGAAGGCCTGCATTGTGTCGGCGCCACCTTTGATCTGCGCCGCCACGATCTGCAGCCCGAAGCCAGCGATAACGACCGCAATCTGGCAGAACTGGCGGCGCAGCTGCCGGAGCAATGGGCGCAGCTGGGAGGCCCGGACATCGAGGTCGTGGGTGAACGGGTGGGTCTGCGTTGCCAGAGCATCGACTTTCTGCCCCTGGCCGGCGAAGTGCCGGATGCCCGCGCGCTGCCGCATCGGCCCTTGCCGGGCCTGTACATGAGCATTGCCCACGGCAGCCGGGGCATTACCGGCACGCCCCTGTGCGCGGAGCTGATTGCTGCTCTTGTCAATGACGAGCCGCTGCCCGTGGACACCGAATTGCTTGGCGCGCTGGCACCGGCGCGCTTTATTCTCAGACAACGAAAAAAACAACCGGAGTGGACACCATGAATCCCGAACTGATGCTGCCTGTCAGCGCCCTGTACACAGGCCTGTTTCTGCTGCTGATGCTGGCCCTTGCAGCCAATGTCGTGCGCCAGCGTCTGGGTGGCCAGGTCTCCATGGGGGATGGCGGTAACCCGACGCTGGCGCAGGCCATTCGCGCCCACGGCAACGCCGCCGAATACGTGCCGCTGGTATTGATCGGTCTGGCCTTGCTGGAACTGACCGGCGCACCGGCCACCGTGTTACATCTGTACGGCGGTCTCTTCTTCCTGGGCCGCCTGCTGCATGCCATCGGCATGACCCGCCCCCGCGCCGTCAACAAGGCGCGCCAACTGGGCATTGCGCTGAGCTGGCTGATCATGCTGGCGATGGCCATCCACCTGATCGGCTGCAAAGTCCTCGGGCTTTCTTGAAGGAGCTTGCCTGAAGGCACTTGTTGCGCAGTGCGCATCACGCTACACTGCGCATCATGATCAAATCATTCCGCCACAAGGGACTGCAGCGGTTCTATAGCACAGGCAGCACACGCGGCATCCGTGCTGACCACGCAAACAGGCTGCGCATGCAGCTTGCTGCGCTTGATACTGCCACGGTCGTCAGCGATATGGACATCCCCGGCTTCTACCTGCATGCCTTAAAGGGAAAAAGCCGGGCGCGCTGGTCAGTCCGCGTCAACGGCAACTGGAGGATTATCACTGATGAGCATGCATAATCCGCCACATCCCGGTGAATTCATCCGCGACGTCTACTTGTTGCCTTTTGGTATCAGCACCCGTCAGTTGGCCGCCAGGCTGGATGTTTCACCCTCTACGCTTTCACGGCTGCTGAAGGGTGATAGCGGTATCAGCCCCGAAATGGCGCTGCGCCTTGCCAAAGCCATTGGACGCTCACCGGAAAGCTGGCTTGCCATGCAGGACATGTATGACCTGTGGCTGGCACGTCAGAGTGTCAACCTGGATCACATCAAGCCGATGGATTTTGAAGCTGCCTGAAGACCACTCGGCATCAGCGCTCTTCTCCGGTACCGAGACCCGCCTCCTGCATCTGGCGGCGGGTCAGCAATGACACCGTTTCGGTGGCCTCGTCGAACCAGATGGCCATCTCGCCCTGCGCCAACAGGCGCTCCACTTGCGTGACGCGCTCGGACAGCGATATTTCCCGCTCACCGTAGTCAGTGCCATCGCGGGTCACG
>PNLU01000080.1 GCA_013823245.1 Alcanivorax sp. | reverse complement strand
AACATGAGGCGACCCTGCGGCATCCGGTGGAGCCGGTGCCGGTGACATACGATCTGGAGCCGCCGTTGCTGCCGGGCCATCAGGCCATCCTGCTTCGCAATGGGGAGCCTGAAACCGACATGGCTCTGGACTGGCCGTATCGCGGTGCTCATGAACTGGTAGTCGAGGTGCGCAACGCAGAGGGCCGGGTGCTGATCCGCTCCGAGCCGGTCACTGTTTTCGTGCACCGGCCCAGTGTCCTGCTACGTCCGGGCGCGCGCTCCGGAGGCGGTGGTACAGAATGATGCCCACATGCACTGTTTTGGTGCATCATGGTTGCGTGCTCCAGTGAAAACCGCGTGATTACGCCCATCTCCTGATGGCCTGAAACTTGCTTTGGCCCTGTTATGGCAAAAACCAGACATTCAGAGACCTCTGTGCACAAGCGCCTGCTTGATCATCTGACCACGGCGGTCGTGATGCTGGATGAGCGGCTGTACATCCGCTATCTGAACCCGGCGGCGGAAATCCTGCTCTTTGCCAGTGCGCAGCGGTCGGTGGGGCAACCCCTGCCGGAGTGTTTTTTCGAAGACCCGGATGCCAGCGCTGCACTGCATCGGTGCATAGAGGAGGGGCATCCCTTCACGCGCCGGGAGGCGCGGCTGATGATTTCGCCGGGTCAGGAGATCACTGTGGACTACTCGGTGGTGCAACTCAGCGAACCCGGCCTGCCACCCAGCCTGCTGCTGGAGCTGCAACCGCTCGATCGCATGCTGCGCATTGGTCGGGAAGAAGCGCTGCTGCATGCCCATCAGGCAACCCGCGCGCTGGTGCGGGGTGTGGCCCACGAGCTGAAGAATCCGCTCGGCGGGATTCGTGGCGCGGCACAGTTGCTGGAGCGCGCCCTGCCGGACCCGGATCTGGCCGAGTACACCCGCGTGATTATTGATGAAGCAGACCGCCTGCGTTCGCTGGCGGACCGGATGCTCGGGCCACGGCGTCTGCCGAACTTTCGCATGCTGAACATCCACGAGTGCCTGGAGCATGTGCGTCAGCTGGTGCTGGCGGAGCACCCCGAGGGCGTGCGAGTGCGTCGCGATTATGACACCAGCCTGCCGGAGATCCCGGCGGATCGGGATCAACTGGTCCAGGTGATCCTGAATCTGGCGCGCAATGCCGTGCAGGCACTGACCGAGTCAGGAACGTCGGATGCCCAGGTGATCTTCCGTACCCGGGTGATTCGCCAGTACACCATCGGCGCCGTGCGGCATCGCATGGTGCTGCGGGTGGATATCGAGGACAACGGCCCGGGCATCGCGGCAGAACTGCGGGAAACCCTGTTCTACCCGATGGTCAGCGGGCGCGCCAATGGATCGGGGCTGGGGCTGTCTATCGCGCAGTCCATTATCAGCCAGCACAGTGGCCTGATTGAATGTGAGAGCACGGCGGGCAAGACCGTGTTCAGCCTGTTACTTCCCATGGAAGCACAACCGGATACGCACCAGTGCATGGTGCCCGGGGGCAGGGAGAGCGGCGTGCAGGGGGAACCGGTCGGGTTGGCCGGTACAACATAGAGAGTGATACACCATGACGGCAAAAGTCTGGGTCATTGATGATGACCGTTCAATCCGCTGGGTTCTGGACAAGGCGCTGGGCCAGGAAGGCTTCAATCCGGTTTGCTATGAGGATGCCGACGACGCGCTGAATGCGCTGGAGGCGGGCACTGACGAGCCGGATGTGCTGATTTCCGACGTGCGCATGCCGGGTACGGATGGCCTGCGCATGCTGAAGATGTTGCAGCGCAAGCATCCGGAGTTGCCGGTCATCATCATGACCGCGCATTCGGATCTGGATTCCGCAGTGGCGTCTTACCAGGGCGGTGCTTTCGAGTATCTGCCGAAGCCGTTCGATGTCGATGAAGCGGTGGCGCTGGTCAAGCGTGCGGTGCGTCATCGGGCTGAGGCCAAGGGAGGCCCGGCCGAAGAAAACAATGAGCCGCCGGCGGAGATCATCGGTGAAGCACCGGCGATGCAGGAAGTGTTTCGGGCCATTGGCCGCCTGTCGCACTCCAACGTCACGGTGTTGATCAACGGCCAGTCCGGCACCGGCAAGGAGCTGGTGGCACATGCCCTGCACCGCCATTCGGTGCGCCGCGACAAGGCCTTCGTCGCTCTGAACATGGCTGCCATCCCGAGGGACCTGATCGAATCCGAGCTGTTCGGGCACGAGAAAGGCGCCTTCACCGGCGCCAACAGCCAGCGCATCGGCCGGTTCGAGCAATCCAACGGCGGCACCCTGTTTCTCGATGAAATCGGTGACATGCCGATCGAGGCGCAAACGCGGCTGCTGCGTGTTTTGCAGGAAAACGAGTTCTACCGGGTGGGTGGGACCACGCCGATCAAGGTGGATGTGCGCATTATTGCGGCGACCCACCAGAACCTGGAACGGCTGGTCAAGGACGGCGACTTCCGCGAGGATCTGTTTCACCGCCTGAACGTTATCCGTATTCATATCCCGCGCCTGTGTGAGCGCCGCGAGGATATCCCCAGGCTGGCGCGCTACTTCCTGCAGCGGGCGGCCCGTGAGCTGGAAGTGGAGGCCAAGACCCTGCACGCGGACACCGAGCGCTATCTGGCAGGTCTGCCCTGGCCGGGCAACGTGCGGCAGCTGGAAAACACCTGCCGCTGGCTGACCGTGATGGCGTCCGGTCGTGAAGTGCTGGTGGATGATCTGCCGCCGGAACTGAACCAGCAGGAAGTCCGGCCCGAAGTCAGTGGCAGTTGGGAAAAGGGCCTGCGGCAGTGGGCCGAGCGGGCCCTGGCGTCGGGCGAGCGCGGCATTCTGGACAGTGCGGTGCCGGCCTTCGAGCGCGCCATGATAGAAGTGGCCCTGAATCATACTGGCGGCCGTCGCCGTGACGCGGCGGGGTTGCTGGGTTGGGGGCGCAACACCCTGACGCGCAAGATCAAGGAACTGGGCATGGACGAACTGGCGGGTGTCGAGGACTGATCCTGCAGATCAGTCCGGTCGGCCCTCCAGAGGACGGGCGGCGCTGGCGCGCACCAGCATCCAGTCGCCGTCGATCAGCTCCCAGTCGGACACCACCCGGAACAGTTGCCCGCGCTCGGGCAGCAAGCCCCCTGAGCCCCCGGTCACCAGTGCGTTGAAGCGCGCCTCGGCGCGGTCCTCGCGCATGCCGTCCGGGGTCACTGACACGTTGCTGATCACCACCCGGATATCCGGGTAGCGCAGCAGCAGCCCCGCCATCATGCGGCGCGTGTCGTCCCGGTCCATCTGTGATCGACCCTCGTACTGACTCAGGCTGAAGTGGTCTGCCAGGCGCGCGCTGACGGCGGCACCACGGCGGTTGCTGACCCCGTCGGCCATGTCCCGGATCGCGGCCTCGATGGCCTCTTCCGGCGGTGCCTTGCTGCAGCCGCCCAGCAGCATCAGCAGGGCCAGCAAAGCGAGCAGTGATGGCGTATGCTTCGTCACTGAAACCTTCTCCGATTGACGATGACCCATGGCAGACCTGACCCCTTCATCCCGGCATGCACTGTATCCCGTCCCGGCCCCCTGGGACCAGCGCTGGCTCGACGTGGGGGACGGGCATCGTCTGTATGTCGAGCAGTCCGGTAACCCCCGGGGCGAGCCTGTGCTGGTGGTGCACGGCGGGCCGGGCGGAGGCTGCTCGCCGCGCATGCGTCGTTACTTCGATCCGCGCCACTGGCGCATCATCCTGTTTGACCAGCGTGGGGCGGGGCAGTCGCAGCCGCTGGGGCGCCTGCAGGCGAACACCACGCCAGACCTGGTGGCGGACATGGAGCGTCTTCGCGTTGCGCTGGGGGTGGATCGCTGGCTGCTGTTCGGCGGCTCCTGGGGGGTGACGCTGGCGCTGCGTTATGGCCAGTGCCATCCGCAGCGGGTCACCGGCATGGTGCTTCGCGGTGCGTTTCTGTGTCGCCAGCAGGATATCGACTGGCTTTATCGCGAGGGCGCCAGCCGGGTCTTCCCGGAAGCCTGGGCGCGCTTTCGGGAGGCGGTTGCCGCAGGCCCGGAAGAGGACGCTCTGTCGCTTTATTATCAACGACTTGCCGCAGATGACGTGGATCGCTCGGTGGCCAGTGCCTGGGCGGCCTGGGAGGCGGCCTGCGCCACCCTGCTGCCCTCGCCGGGTGTCATGGCCTCGTTCGAGGCCCGGGCTCTGGCGCTGGCGCGTATCGAAAGCCATTACTTCATGGCCGGAGGCTTCATGCCCGAGGGCGGCTTGCTGGCGCAGATGGCATCGCTGGCGGGCGTCCCGGCGCACATCGTGCATGGCCGCTACGACATGGTGTGCCCGGTGGACCAGGCGTGGGCGCTGCATCAGGCCTGGCCTGGCAGCCAGCTGACCGTGGTGCCCGATGCGGGGCACTCGGCCACGGAGCCCTCGCTGGAGCGGGCACTGGTGGCGGCGGTGGCGGATTTTGCCCACTCAGGAGATGGCGCATGAAGGTGCTGTTGCAGCGTGTCAGCGAGGCGCGTGTGACGGTGGCGGGCCAGGTCACCGGCGAGATTGGCGCCGGTCTGCTGGTGTTTGTGGGCATCGCCCGGGACGACGACGAGCAGGTAGTCCGGCGGCTGGCGGAGCGTGTACTGGGCTACCGCATGTTTGCCGATGACCAGGGGCGCATGAACCGGAATGTGATGCAGGCGGGGGGCGGCCTGCTGGTGGTTTCCCAGTTTACCCTGGCTGCAGATACTGCCAATGGTATGCGGCCCGGTTTCAGCCTGGCCGCTGACCCGTCCGTGGCGGAGGCTTTGTATAACGTGTTTGTTCGTTATCTCGCGTCGAAAGAGGCTGCGGTCGCCACGGGTCGTTTCGGGGCAGATATGCAAGTGGAACTGGTAAACGACGGCCCTGTGACCTTTGTTCTATCCTCGTAAATCGATATTTTTTTCCCTGCATTTCTATGACATGCTGCAATGGCCTATTGATTATCCAGGGAGAATCACCATGAAGAAGATAGCGAAAGGACTGTTGGCAGGCTTCACGGCAGCGGCTATGACAGGCTGTCTGGGGCATAATGCGCTGTTTAACAATGTTCAGGACTGGAACGCAGACCTCGAAGCGAACAAGTTCCTGAAGCAAGGTGTTTCCTTTGCATTCTGGATCATACCCGTTTACCCGCTCACCCTTCTTGCTGATGTGGTCGTGCTTAATTCTGTGGAGTTCTGGACAGGCGAGAACCCGGTGTCCAGCTCATCTGCCCGGGTGACGTATGTGGGCGAGGATGGCTCTCGAATGATTGAGGATGGTCTCGGCAACTCGGCGATCCTGACTCCGCTGGACGACGAGCGTATACAGGTGGTCAGCGTCGTAAATGGCAAGTCGCACGAAATGGTCCTCAAGCGGGAGGGTGCGCTTATCCAGGGTTTTGACACCAAGGGCGAGATGATCGGCCTGGCGCGCCATCCTGATTTGCTGGGTCACTAACACAGCGCAGCAAGAGCTAGTGATGTGTGCTTTTCGGGGTGGGTCAGCTTGTGGCCCTCCCCGACTCCTGTCATGAGGTTGTGGTAACTGACCTCTTTCCACAGGGAGGGGGTGTGCTGAATTCCGGTTTCAAGAAGGTTTCCTGCGGTTGGCGTTTTTCCCTTCTGTGCTTGCTGGTCGGGATAGTCGGGTGCTCGAGGGTTTTCTTTTATCCGATGAGTGACTGGGTCCAGACCCCTTCAGATCAAGATCTTGAATATCAGGATGTGTTTATTTCTCATGACAATGACGGCGCCCGGCTGCATGGATGGTGGTTGCCTGCGCAAACAGATCGGGCAATGGGTACAGTCTATTTTCTGCACGGCAATGCACAGAACGTTAGTACGCACCTCATGAACGTCTATTGGTTGCCTTCGCAAGGCTACAACGTTTTTCTTCTGGACTATCAAGGGTTTGGTAGGTCGGAAGGGCGGGCAAGGCTGCCGGATGTATTTGAAGATGTGCAGGCGGGACTTGAATGGCTCCATAAAAAAGACAACCTGGAGAGACCGCTTATCGTCTTCGGCCAGAGCCTGGGGGCTAGTCTCTTGCCCTATGTGCTATCCAGATCAGAAAACAGAGAGCTTTACGATTGTGTGATCATGGAAGCAGGTTTTGCTGGATTTCGTGATATTGCGAGAGATGCTATGCGGCGGAGTTTCTTGCTCTGGCCAGCAAGCTTTGTTTTTCCGTATTTTATTTCTGATGATCGTGAGGCCAAGGATCACATTGCAGGAATGTCTCCGGCTCCATTGCTGATACTGCATAGCAGTGATGATCGGGTGGTTCCTTTTGATCACGGGGAGCGATTGTTCGAGTTGGCAGAGGAGCCAAAATACTTCAGACAGGTGCCGGGGGAGCACCTCTCCGCAATGGGTGATGTTGCCGTTCGCAAAGAGATGCTGGAGTTTTCTGGCCGCGAATGTGCGATCGGGTCTGATGCGGGACCAGGGGTCCCGCAGTCATCTCAGAAACGAGCGCTCAGGCCCAGCGCAAATGAAATGACGTCAGTGTCGATTGATGATCCGAAAGTATCGGAGTAGAAATCGTCGTAATCCGAGGAGTCCCTGATTGTCCAGGTCAGGTCAAGCGCCAGTGACTCCCAGTTGTAACCGAAACCGAATTGCATGCCGAGCCCTGAAAACGTCTGGCTAATGCCAGAGCCGCTCCAGCTGTCTCGGAAGATGGTCGGCCCTACGAAGCCTTTCCAGCCTTCGCGCCCGAAGCCGCCGCCGAACAGAGCTGACACTTCGGTGATGCGCGACCTGATGGATACGTCATCGTGGCTTTGTGAGGCAAAGAAACCTCTGAAGGACACATTTCTGTTGATAATGTAGGTGCCTTGGAGGGCAAAGCCGGAGAACTTGTCTTCGTCGAATGCAGCAAGATTATTATCCACAATGGTGCTGTAGAGCGCGCCGCCGACTTCCCAAGGGCGATCGATTTCTGCAAACGCTGAGGGTGTAACAAAAGCAAGCAGTACAAAATAGAAATAGTTCTTCATTGGGATTTTCCTTTTTGATCTGGTTATCCCTGAGTGGCGTCACGATGCATCAGGGTAATCCGGCCCCCTGCCGGATACCGGGCTTTATACCCACAAACGAGGGAGCTATCAAGAAAAAGGCCTGTCCGCCCGGCTGGGCCGCCTCTGCTTGAAATCGACGATGATCAACCGGGCTGCTCGGCGGCCTCGCGCGGGCGCACCCAGCGGCCGGCCAGCAGCCCCAGTTCGAACAGGACCCACATGGGAATGGCGAGCAGGGTCTGTGACAGGATATCCGGAGGCGTCAGCAGCATGCCGACAACAAAGCAGCCGACAATGATGTAGGGGCGTTTGGCTTTCAGTTTTTCCACTGTGGTGACGCCGGTCCAGACCATCAGCACAATGGCGATCGGCAGTTCGAACGCCAGGCCGAAGGCGATGAACAGCTTCATCACGAAATCGAGATAGCGACTGATATCGGTGGCCACCGCGACACCTTCCGGCGCGATGGCAGTAAAGAACGCGAAGATCAGCGGGAAGACAACGAAATAGGCGAACGCCGCACCCAGATAGAACAGCAGCACGCTGCTGATCAGCAGCGGCATGGCAATGCGCTTTTCATGCTTGTAGAGGCCCGGCGCAATGAAGGCCCAGGCCTGATGCAGAATCACGGGCATGGCCACCAGGATGCTGACATAGAGCGTCAGCTTGAAGGGCACGATAAAGGGGGCAGCCACATCGGTGGCGATCATCGAGGCGCCTTCCGGCAGGGCCTGGATCAGGGGCTTGGCCACCAGCGTGTAGAGATCGCGGGAAAAATAGAACAGGCCCAGGAAAATCACCAGGATGGCCGCCATGGCACGCAACAGGCGGTTGCGCAATTCCAGCAGGTGACCGATCAGGGTTTGCTGCGTGTCGTCCGGGTGGGGCGCTTGATTCATGATTCAGGCTTGTCCGGGGTGTGGCGCGCTGGCGGGGCCTCCGGCGACTCGTCGTCGGCGTCCCGGGGGGCATTGTCTACATCGGGGGGCAGCAGGTTCTTGTCCAGCTTCAGGCTTTCGTCCTCCAGCCCCATCTCCTTGAGCTGTTGCTTGAACTTGTCGCGCATTTCCATGTTGATGGCTTCGCGCTCCAGTTCATTCTTCAGGTGATTGAACGCGCTGCGGGCGCGCCCGACCCAATGGCCTACGGTGCGCGCTGCCTTGGGCAGGCGTTCGGGGCCGAGAATGACTAGGGCAATGACAAAGATCAGAGCCAGTTCTGCGAAGCTGATGTCCAGCATGGATCAGGCCTGGTGGTCCTTGTCCTTCACCGGCTGGCCGTTTTCGTCCAGCGTGGTGCCCTGTTCGTCATGGCTGGCCTTGATCTGCCGGTTGCCCTGCTCGTCTTCGCCCTCCTTGACGGCTTGCTTGAAGCCCTTCACGGCGTTGCCCAGATCGCCGCCGATATTGCGCAGCTTCTTGGTGCCGAACAGCACCACGACAATGGCCAGAACAATCAGGAGTTGCCAGAGACTGATACCGGATAACATGTGTTTTCTCCACTCAGCGGTTGCGTGAGGCTTTCTCGTCCAGACCGGAGAGGCCGAAACGGCGCTCCAGTTCTGCCAGGACCTGGTCCGGGCTCGCATTCAACGCGGCCAGCATGACCATACTGTGAAACCACAGATCAGCGGTCTCGCTGATCAACGCATCCAGTTCGCCGCTGACTTCCGCATCGCGGGCCGCCAGCAGGGTTTCCACGGCTTCCTCGCCGACCTTCTCCAGGATCTTGTTGAGACCCTTGTGATAGAGGCTGGCCACATAGGAGCTCTCGGGGGCCTCCAGCTTGCGGGCCTCCAGCACCTCATGCAGCTGGCGCAGCACATCACTCATCAGACAGCTCCCTGTTGAAACATCAGTTTAACAGATTCATATGACAGTCACCTGACTGTCATGGGGGTGGTTCGGGGCCGCTCAGCGGCGCAGTGCCCAGGTCGTCAGCAGCAGGCCTGCTGCGGCGCCCAGCCCGGCGGGGGCGCCGCTGGCCAGCAACAGGCTGGTGCCGAGCAGGCCGAGGCCCGCCAGGCCGCCGAGCAGCTTGCGCCGGTGCCGGGTCTGCTGCTCACCCAGGCGGGCGGCCAGTTGCTGCTGCTGATAGGGCAGGCGGCGCAGGTTTTCCATGGCGTCGCGCAGCATATCGGGCATGTCCGGCAGTTGTGCGGCCCACTCGGGCGCCCGCGCCTGAAGCTTCTTCAGGGTGGCGGTGGGCCCGTAGTTGTCCATCATCCAGGCTTCCAGCAGCGGGCGGCCGGTGGCCCAGATATCCAGTTGCGGATAAATGCTGCGCCCCAGCCCCTCGATGTGCACCAGCGTCTTCATCAGCAGGATGTATTGCACCGGGGCTTCGATATGGAAGCTGCGCGCCATGTCGAACAGCTTCATGACCAGGGGCGCGAACTCAAGCTGGTCCAGGGGCATGGTGCGGATCGGCTCGACGATGGCGCGCACCGACTGCTCGAAACGGTGGCGATCCACCGGCACCGTGGTCCAGCCTGCGCGAATCACCACATCCACCAGGGTACCGTAGTCCTCGCGCATCACCGCCAGCACCAGCCGCCCGAGAATATCCAGATCGTCCTTGCCCAGCCGCCCGGCGATGGCGGCATCCACCGCCATATACTGCGGCGCATCGGGTTTGGCCGGGTTGACGAAAATGTTGCCGGGGTGCATGTCGGCGTGGAACAGGTTGTAGCGGAAGACCTGGGCAAAGAAGATCTCGACCCCGCGCTCGGCCAGGCGTTTCGGGTCGATACCGGCCGCCTTGATGCGCTCGATATCGTTCACCGGAATGCCGTGGATGCGGTCCATCACCAGCAGCCGCTCGGTGGTGTATTGCATGTGGATCGGCGGGATAAACAGCAGCGGGCTGAACAGGAACTGGCGGCGCATGGTCTCGCTGTTGCGCGCCTCGGCGGTGAGGTCCAGTTCGCCATGAATGATGCCGACATAGTCCTCCACCACCCGGCGTGGCCGGAAGTAGCGCGCATCCGCCCACAAACGTTCCAGCCAGGTGGCGCCAAAGCGCATCACCGCCAGATCACGACGGACGATGCGCTCGAGCCCGGGGCGACGAATTTTCGCCACCACCTCGGTGCCATCCTGCAAGGCGCCGCTGTGGACCTGGGCGATGGAGGCAGACGCCAGCGGCGTGTCATCGAAACGGCTGAAGACGGCATCGATCGGCTGGCCCAGTTCGGCCTCGATACGCGCCCGGGCCTGGGCCACCGGGAAGGGGGCCACCTGGTCCTGCAGGCGCGCCAGTGAATCGGTCCAGTCCGGCGGCAACAGGTCGCGGCGGGTGGCCAGCAACTGGCCGAACTTGATGAAGATGGGGCCCAGCTGATCCAGCGCCTGACGCAGCCGCTCCCCTTCGGACAGACCGCGTGGCCCGAACCAGGTGGACGGCACCAGATACATCAGGGCAATCGCCACCGGGCGCAGCGGGTGCGCGGGTAACAGCGTGGCGAGGCGATAGCGGCACAGGACGTGCAGCACAAACAGCATGCGCCCGACGGGCAGGGTCATTGATCGTCGCTCCCGGGCTGTTCCTGTCTGTGCTGCTTCAGCCGCTGGATGCGAGCCTCCAGACGTTCGGTGGCCAGGTGCAGCTCCTCGACATCATGGCCGAACTCACGCAGCGCTGCGCGCGAGGGCAGCAGGCCGCTTTCGTTGGCCAGATAGTCACTGCCCTGGCGGGCCAGGCGCTCCAGGCTGTCCCGCGCCCAGCTGAACAGCCGGCGGGCGCCATAGTCCACCTGCTGCGCCAGTTCGTTCCCCAGCAGGGGAGCAAACAGCGCGCCCCAGTCGATATCCAGATCACGGACGATAACGGTCAACGCCTGCAGCAGTTCCCGGTCACCGCGAATGTTGATCGGCCCGCCAATCAGACCGGGCGCGCTGTTCCAGCCGAGAAACTCGGCCGCCAGATCAAGGGGGCCGCCGCGTACGCTGACGTCGGCTTCGGCTTCACTGCTGTGGTAGCACTCGATGCCGTCCTCGACGATCAGCACGAACACCTCGCGGGCCGGAACGCGCAGGCTCACCGACACCAGGCGCCCGGCATGTGCCGCCAGTCGTTGCTGGCTGGCCGGGTCGTGCCGCAACGCGGTGTTGACGGCCCGTTCGATGCTGGCCAGCAGCAACGTCTCCAGCAGCCCCGGCGGCTGCGCCTGATGCTCCAGTGTCATACCTTGAACCCGCGATGCAGGGCGACGATACCGCCGGTCATGTTGAAGTAGTCGCAGCGGGCAAAGCCGGCGTCTTCCATCATGCCTTTCAGGGTCTGCTGGTCCGGGTGCATGCGGATCGATTCCGCCAGGTACTGGTAGCTTTCGGCGTCATCGGCGATGGCCTTGCCCAGGCGTGGCAGCACATTGAAGGAGTAGATGTCGTACAGCTTCGACAGCGGCTTGTGGATCGGTTTGGAGAACTCCAGCACCAGCAGTCGGCCGCCCGGCTTGAGCACCCGCAGCATCGACTTGAGCGCCTTGTCCTTGTCGGTGACGTTGCGCAGGCCGAAGGCGATGGTGATGCAGTTGAAACTGTTGTCCGCGAAGGGCAGAGCCTCGGCGTTGACCTGGGCCACCCGGGTGTTGTGCGCGCAGCCGGCATCGAACAGCCGGTCGCGGCCGACACCGAGCATGGCCTCGTTGATGTCCGCCAGCACCACCTCGCCAGTGTCGCCCACCAGGCGCGAGAACTTCATCGCCAGATCGCCGGTGCCGCCTGCCAGGTCCAGCACCCGATGGCCCGGGCGGACGCCCGCCAGTTCCAGGGTAAAGCGCTTCCAGGCTCGATGGATGCCCATGGACATCAGGTCGTTCATCAGGTCGTACTTGGGCGCCACCGAGCGGAATACGCCTGCCACCCGGCTGGCCTTGTCCTGCCAGGGGACTTCCTGGAAGCCGAAATGGGTGGTTTTGTCATCAGCCATGGGCGAGCTCCGGAAACGGTTGCGGGTGGCCCGCCAGCAGGCGCGCCATGATGGCCTGCTCGCGTGCCGCCAGCTCATCGAGCAGGTCAGCCACACTGGGCAGGGGGCGCATGGCGGCAAAGCCACGATCGAGGAAATCATACAGGCTGGCAAAGCCCGCTGCATGGGCCGGGCGGCGGACCATGCGAAAGGTAGTCTGAATCATGCGGCTGCGCACGTATCGGTCGATATGGCTGCCGAGTTCCCCCACCAGAGCCAGCTGGCGCTGGCGCGCTGCGTCTTGCTGCTGGCGCCGGTAGGCCTCGGCGTAGCTGTCCGCGCACAGGCCCTCATCGAGCCGCGCATCCAGGACCTCCACCAGATGCTCGTCCAGCTCCTGGGTCAGAATGGCGGCCTCGAGCGCCGATGCGGAGGTCGCCATCACCCGGTCGGGCAGTAACCTGAGCGCTTTCGGTAAGGCCCGGCGGATTTCCTGTGCCACCGGCCGCAGGTCGCGCCCGCCGTAGACCTCGGTAAACAGGAAGTCCATCCCGGCCTCGGCCCCCGGCCGCGTCAACAGGTCCTGATGGCTGGCCCGCAGGCGCATGGTCTGCCAATGCTGCAAACGGGCGAGGCGCGCGGCAAAGCGTGCATCGTCACCATGCTGGCGCAGTGCGAAGAAGCGCTCCAGCGCTGAATGTAGTTGTTCCCCTGCGGTCATGCCGCCGTCCTGTCCAGCCAGAAAAAGCAAAGCGCGGCAATCATAGCACTGGATGCGCGTCCGGTCGGTATGTCGGTATAGTGCCCGACCGTACGACGCAAGAAAGAAGGGAAAGCGATGCAAAGCTGGCAGTTCGGCCCCGTGGTGGTGCCCTTCGCGCTGCTGCCCTGGCTGGCGGGGCTGCTGGTGGCCTGGGCCGTTGCCCTGTGGCGGCGCAAGCGCGCCGGTGAGCACGGGGCCACCGATGTCGAAAGCACCCTGTTCATGGCTGTGTTTGCCGGTATCCTCGCCGGGCGGGCCGGTTTCGTGCTGCGTCAGTGGGGCGCCTTCGACGGCAATCTGCTGGCCATGCTGGATATCCGTGATGGCGGCCTCTGGTGGCCCGCCGCCCTGGCAGCCGGCGTTGCGGTGTTCCTGCTGGTACCCGGCATGCGCCGTCGCCGTGTGCGTCACGATCGCGCCTGGGTCGCAGCCAGCGCTCTGGCTGTGGCCTTGTCGGTGACAGCCGGGCTGGCCCTGCAGGCGCCAGCCCGACCAATGTTGCCGGAGGTCACCCTGGAGCGGCTGTCGGGGCAACCTGCGCCGCTAACGGTTTCCGCCCCCACCGTGATCAATATCTGGGCGACCTGGTGCCCGCACTGTCACCGCAGCATGCCCGCCCTGATGGCCTTCCAGGCCGAGCATCCCGAGGTGCGGCTGGTGATGGTCAACCAGGGCGAATCCGCTGCCCAGGTGCGCGGCTATATGACGCGCCACGGGTTCTCTTTCCAGCAGTTGCTGCGCGATCCCGATGCGCGCCTGTCACAGGCCCTGGACAGTCGCGGTGTGCCCCTGACGCTGGTTGTCAGTGCGCAGGGCGATATCGTTGCCGCGCACACGGGAGGTGTCTCCCTCGCGCGCCTGCGTGAACTGCTGCGGGCCCTGCCCGATACCCGTTGAGGCGCAGGCAGATTGGCGCAATGGGGCATTGCCTTCCGTTCCCGGCGCGTCACAATCGAGCGCTTGTTTCTGCCAACGGGGTTTACCATGCAGCGCATTGATATCCAGAAAAGCTTTCCGTTCCCGGTCACCGACCTGTTTGCGTTTTTTGCTGACCACGAAAACCTGGAAAAGGTATTCGTGCCGGCGAAGATTCGTCGCATCAAGGACGGTGAGGGTGACATCAACGGCCTCGGCTCGGTGCGTCGTTTGCGCATCCTGATTGCGCCGCCGTTCGAGGAAACCGTGACGGTGTTCGTGCCGAATGAGCGTATCGAGTACCGCATTACCCGTGGCAGTCCGCTGCGTAATCACCATGGTGTCATGCGGTTCAGCGATGACGGCCAGGGCGGCAGCCATCTGCATTACACCATCGAGTTTGAAGGCAAGTTGCCGCTGGTGGCGGCTATTGTGCGGGCGGCACTGGATCGGGGGATTCGGAAGGCGCTGGATGGTTTGCGGTTGTAACGGCGTTCATTCTGTTGAGTTCGGTGGTTATGG
>PNLU01000079.1 GCA_013823245.1 Alcanivorax sp. | reverse complement strand
TAAAGCGCAACTGGCCTGGCCGGGGCAGGATATTTGCCCGGGCCAGGGTGCGCAGGGGCTGGAATTGCAGATCCGCCACCACGATTTCCGTGCCCCGGTCGGCGGCCTTGTCGAGGAATTTAAGGAACGCGTTGAGCCCCCCGGCATCCAGAATCGGCACGGCGTCCATATACAGCACCAGGCCGCGACGGCCATCACTTTCTTCCAGCAGGTCGTCAAAGATCCGGTCGGCCGCCGCAAAGAACAACGGGCCCACGACCTTGATCAGCCGCCATCCGTCCGGCAGCGGCGTATCACCGATCAGCTTGCGTTGCTGGCTGACGTCGCTGATGCGCGTCATGCCCGCCAGTTGCTGCATGAACATCAGTGAGGCCAGCACGATACCCACGGCAATCGCGATCACCATGTCAAAGACGACCGTCAGTGACAGACACACCAGCAACACGATGACATCCTCACGCGGCGCCTTGCGCAGCAGATGGACGACCTTCGGCGCTTCGCTCATGTTCCAGGCCACCATCAACAGCAACGCCGCCATCGAAGCCATGGGCAGGTAACTCAGCCAGCGGGCCAGCAGCAGCACCGCCAGCAGCAATACCAGAGCATGCACCATGGCGGCTACAGGGGAGGTGGCCCCGGCGCGGTAGTTGGCGGTGGAGCGTGCCAGCGCTGCGGTGGCGGCAAAGCCACCAAAGAACGGCGCGGCGATATTGCCCAGCCCCTGGCCCAGCAGTTCGCCGTTGGCATTGTGTCGTCGCCCGCTCATGCCATCCAGAACCACGGCGCACAGCAGTGATTCGATCGCGCCGAGCATGGCAATGGTAAAGGCCGCCGGCAGCAGCGCGCGCAGGACCTCGGTGGACAGCAGACTGGCGCCGGATGGGGTATCCCAGTGCCAGGGCAGGCGAAATTCCGGCAGGAACGGCGGGATGCCCTGACCGAGACTGCCATCCGGCCAGGTAAAGCTGAAACGACTGCCCAGGGTTTCAATGCTGTGGCCGCCCAATCCCAGCAGTTGCGCCACCAGCACGCCGATCAGCACAGCGGGCAGATGCCCCGGAATGCCGGTGCGCTGACGCGGCCAGAGGATCAGCGCCAGCAGGGTGGCGGCGCCGGTGAGCAGGGTGGGCCAGTGGAGGGCGGGCAAGTGACTGCCCAGCACCTGAAGCTTGTCGAGAAAATCCGGCGGCACTTCGGCCACGGGCAGCCCGAAGAAATCGCGCACCTGCAGCATGACGATCACGATGGCGATGCCGGCGGTAAAACCCAGCGTGACCGGCTCAGGGATGTACTCGATGAAACGCCCGAAGCGGGCCAGGGCCATCAATACCAGAATGACGCCTGCCATCAGCGTAGCCAGCAACAGGCCGCCGAGACCGAACTGGTATACCACCGGTTGAAGGACCACCACGAAGGCGGCGGTGGGGCCGGACACCGAGAAGCGGGCGCCGCCGGTGAGGGCGATGACCAGCCCGGCGACAATGCCGGTATAGAGGCCATACTGCGGCGGCACGCCAATCGCCACCGCCAGGGCCATGGCCAGGGGGATGGCGATAATGCCCACCGACAGGCCCGCCAGCAGGTCGCGGCGCAGGCGCTGGCCGGTGTACGGCTCGCGCAGGCAGGCCTGTTGCAGCGCGCTGGCGAAGCGCACGGTGGTCAGGTGTGAGCGGTCGGCCATGCATCCCCCGAGATGGCATCTTGCGCCTATTCTGCCGCAAGCGGGTCTTCACTTGCACCTGACCTTGGTCGAGGCACTCTGCCGGATATGAAAACACGCGTGAGTCAGTTAAAGAACATTGTGGTCGGGCGGTTGCGCATTCGTTCCGTCGACTTGTCCCTGTACACGGTGGAAGTGCAACTGGGCGGCGACTGGCATGTGCTGGCGGACGATCAGGGCAAGGTGCTCAGCTTTCGCAGCATGGAGGCCGTGCGCAAGGAGCTTGCCTTTCTTCAGGTGCTCGAGGCCACGCTGTTCCACGCTTCCCCCTACAACGAAATGATCGGCATTGAGCCCTCCCGGGTGCCACCCATGGAAGTCCCGATCGACTGGCCCGGCCCGGGGGAGCAGGGCAGTGGTCGTCGTATCCGCCGCGGCGGTTTTGGCCGACCGTTACGCTAACGCCCCGATTCCTCGTATAGTAAAGGTTGACGCGGATTTTCCGGAGCCGGACACCTGATGCTGGACGGATGGCAGCTGCTGGCGGGTCTCGGCCTGTTCCTGCTGGGCATGGATTATATCGAGCGCGGCCTCAAGGGGCTGGGCAACGATATGCTGGTGCGTGTGCTGCGCGGCAGTACCGGGCGCGCCTGGACGGCGGTGCTGGTGGGGGCGGGCGCCACGGCGCTGATGCAAAGCAGCTCGCTGGTCGGGTTGCTGGTGCTGGCGTTTGTGGGCGCGGGCATCATGCCGATGGTGAACGCGCTGGGTGTGGTGGTGGGCACCCATGTGGGGACCACCGTGACCGGCTGGATCGTCGCCACGGTCGGCTTCAAGCTCGATATGGGCGCGCTGTCGTTACCGCTGCTCGGCCTGGGCGGGCTGGGTGTCGCCATGATGGCGGAGTATAACCGGCCCGGTGCGGCGGCGAGGCTGCTGTTGGGCTTCGGTCTGCTGCTGTTCGGTCTCGCCTTCATGAAAGAAGGTGTAGAAACCTTTGCTGCTCAGGTAGATGTGGCGTGGCTGGCCGACTACCCAGTGGCAGTATTCGCGGTGGTGGGGCTGGTGCTGGCCACCTTGCTGCAATCCAGCTCGGCCACCATGATGATCAGCCTGTCGGCATTGCATGCCGGTGTTATCACCCTGCCCATGGGCGCCGCCATTACCATCGGCGCGCATATTGGCACCACCAGTACCATGGCCCTCGGTGCCCTGCGTGGTGATGCGGCCAGCCGCCGTGTGGCGGTGTTCAATGTGATCTACAGCACCGCGACAGCGGTCTTCGCCCTCATCGTGTTGTTGCCGTTTGTGGCACCACTGCAAGCCTGGCTGAACATTACTGATCCACTGTATAGCCTGGTGGCCTTCCACAGCTTTTTCACGCTGCTCGGCGTGCTCCTGTTCTACCCCTTGCTGGGCTATGCCGCGCCGCTGCTGGAAAAACATGTGGGGGGACGTCGTAATCAGGTCAGTCAGTTTGTCAGCAAGGTGCCGCCGGCCATCAGTGAGGCGGCGGTGACCGGGCTGGAAAAAGAGACACTGCATGTGCTCGGTCGTGCCATGCAGCTGACGGCCAGTGCCTTTGGCGGCCGCACCGGACAGGCCCTGCGTCCCGCCACGGTGGCACGCCGCCGCCTGACCGGTGCGCCCGGTTTTCTCGAGGAGTACCAATCGCTCAAGACGCTTGAAGGCGAAATCCTCAACTTCGTTACGGCCATGCATACCAGTGAGTTGTCCCAGCTGGATGCCGAAAGGGTGGGCGCACTGACCGCCGCGACCCGCGATGCCGTGTACGCCAGCAAGGCAATCAAGGATATTCGCGCCAACCTTGATGACATGCGCCTGCGCACTGCCACCAGTGCCTGGGTCCACGAGCTCGGTGCACATGTGTTATCGACCTTGAATACCCTGGAAACCTTGCTGGTGGGGCGGTCGGTAGACGGGGAGCAGCCGCCGGACCCTGAGGCAGCACATGATGTGCTGATTCAAACGCTGGATGCCCTGGCAGCCCGGCATGCCGAGGCCATGCGGCATCTGCTGGCCCAGTTGCAGCAACGGGGTTGGCAAGGCGAGCTCCATTCCACGGCGCTGAATGTGGTGCGCGAGCTGGACCAGAATCTGCTTGGTCTGACACGGGCCGCCGAGGCCTGGCTGGGGCGGGAAAAGCCAGCCTGAGTGCGTTCGCAGGAACTTCGCAAATGCCCCGAAACGCGCTAGTCTTGAAGCAGGGATCACTACAAGCGCAATGGGGAATAACCGATGAAAAAGATTACCGGAATCGCGGCAGCCGCAGCGCTGTCAGCTCTGCCCTGGATGGCATCCGCCCAGGGGCTTATCAGCTATGACTATGCACAGCTGGACATCATCGTCGACGGCGAGGTGGAGTTCGATGGTGCATTCAGTGAAGATCTGGATGGCTTTGCGTTGGAAGTATCCGCACTGGTGCACCCTAATGTGTTCCTGATGGGGCAGGCGACCCAGGGTGAGATCAGTGACAGTGGTTTGGATTTTACCGCTCCGCAGTTCTCATTTGGCGTGGGTGGGCGTCTGGGGCTGATGGAAAGCAGTGCCAGCGCACTGGATGCCTACGGTTCGCTGAACTATGAGACGCTCGGTATTGAAGGTATTTCCTTCAGTGGCTGGGGGCTGACAGCAGGCCTGCGTTGGGCGCCGACCGCTCAGTTCGAGATTAATCCTTCGATCGCCTATGTCGATTATGGCAGTGTGGACGATTTCGGTTCCAAGATATCGATTGATGGTTTGCGTTATCAGTTGCGCGGCCTGTTTCACGTCAACGATCAGGTGGCGATCTCGCTGGATTTCCGTTTCGAGAAGCTTGAGATTGATGACGGCGGTGCTTCTATCGATTTCGACATTGACCAGATTCGTCTGGGCGCCCGCTGGAAGTTCTGATTCTTCGCATCATTCGCAAAGACAGGCTGGCCGGAAGTCAGATCCCCTTTCGGTCAGTCGTCCTCCGTACACTTCATAGGCTCATTACCCGTTCTCAGACTGGATTCAAAACTCAAAGATTCTCGACATTCTTCAACAGCTTCTCCGCGCGCCCAAGGATGGCGCTTCGCTTCTGGCTGTCCATCTTGTTCCAGCTTCGATAGATCATTGCCATCCGTGGGTGATTGGCAAAGCGCTTTTCATGCCGCTGTATGAAATGCCAATAGAGGCTATTGAACGGGCAGCTATTGTCCTGCTCCGCCGTGCTTACGGCGTAGGGGCAGTCGGCGCAGTAGTCGGACATGCGCTGTATATATTTGCCACTGGCCGCATAGGGCTTGGAGCCCAGGTAACCGCCGTCCGCATGCATCACCATGCCCAGGGTGTTGGGCAACTCCACCCACTCATACGCATCTGCGTAGACGGCCAGATACCACTCATGGATGGCTTTGACATCCACGCCCAGTAACAGGGCCAGATTCCCGGTCACCATCAGGCGCTGGATGTGGTGGGCATAGGCATGCTCGCGGGTGGCCCGGATGGCCTCACTGACACAGCGCATGCGCGTATTGCCATCCCAATAGAACCAGGGCAGGGTGGCATGGCTGTCCAGTCGGTTCTCTTCCAGATATTCCGGCATGGTCAGCCAGTAGATGCCACGTACGTATTCCCGCCACCCTATGATTTGCCGGATGAAACCCTCTACGGCATTCAGCGGCGCATGGCCGCTGTAGTAGCGCTCTGCGGCCGCATGGCAGACTTCGCTCGGGGTGAGCAGGCCGCAGTTGATCGCCGGTGACAGCACGGAGTGAAACAGGAAGTCATCGGCACTGGTCATGGCATCCTGGTAATCACCGAAAGCGGGCAAGCCTTTGTCCATGAAATGCGCGAGCGCCTGACGTGCCTGCTTCCGTGTCACCGGCAACCAGAAAGGCGTGCTGTCACCGAAATGATCGGGGAAGTGCGATTCGACATCCTTGATCACTGCGTCAGTGATGGCGTCTGGCGTAAACTGCATTGGACGCGACAGGGGGCGGCTGCCATCAAAACGCTTGCGGTTGTCGGCGTCGAAGTTCCATTGCCCGCCCTCAGGCTTGCCGTCTTCGCTCATCAGCAGGCCGGTTTGCCGACGCATGTCCCGGTAGAAGTATTCCATGCGCAGTTGCTTGCGGCCGCTGGCCCAGTCAGCAAATTGTGATTTGCTGCAGAGGAAGCGATCGTCGGTGAGGATATCCACGGGCATGCGTAACTGCGTTGACCAGCTGCGGATTTCCTGGTCCAGTCGCCATTCGCCACATTCTGTGGTCACAACCCGCTCGCTGTGGTGTTGCGCTGCGCTGCGCGCCACGGCAGTCGCGATGTCGGGTAGCCCATCATTGATGGTGAAGTAATCGACATGCCAACCCTTGTTGCGCAAGGCGTCGGCAAAGTGGCGCATGGCGGAGAAGGTCAGAATGATCTTCTTCTTGTGATGGCGCACATAGGTGGCTTCGGCCAGCACTTCCGCCATGACCACCTTGTCGTATTTCGGGTCTGCGGCGGCAAGGCAGCTCAGTGTGTCGGTGAGCTGGTCACCGAGGACCAGTACCAGCTTGCCGCTCACGCCCTAGCCCTTGATCAGGGAGAGAAATTCGCTGCGCGCCGCTGCGGATTCCCGCAAGGTGCCCAGCATCACCGAGGTGGTGGTAGAGGAATTCTGCTTCTCGACGCCACGCATCATCATGCACAGATGCCGTGCCTCCATGACCACGCCCACCCCGCGTGCGCCGGTTACTTCCTGGATTGCATGCGCCACCTGATGGGTCAGCGTTTCCTGGATTTGCAGGCGGCGGGCAAACATATCCACCACACGCGCAAACTTGGACAGTCCCAGCACCTTGCCACCTGGAATATAGGCAATATGACAGGTGCCAAAGAAAGGCAGGATGTGATGCTCGCACAAGGAATAGAATTCAATATCCTTGACCACCACCATTTCGTCATTGGCGGATTCGAACACTGCGTTGTTGGTCACGTCGGCCAGTGATTTGGTGTAGCCCTCGGTCAGGAAGGCCATGGCCTTGGCGGTACGCTTGGGGGTGTCGAGCAGCCCTTCGCGTTGCGGATCCTCGCCCACGGTTTCGAGGATCTGGCGGTAGAGCCCGGTAAGGGTGTCGATATTGGTCATGGCGGATTCCCCCGTGAAGGTATCCGCGCAGTATTCGCGCCCGCCGGTCAAGGTGGCGTCAACCGTTCACGTTGACCGGCGCGGACCTGGATCAGCGGTTCTGCAGGTTACCGATGATCGCCATGATCGCTTCCTGGCCATTGCCGGGATGGTCGGCATCGGTGAAATCAGTAATGCGAGGCCAGTGCTCGACGATGTCCTCGGGTGTCAGGGGCTGTGAGATCGGGAAACCGTGGCCACGGGTGCGTTCCCAGCGCAGCTTGCCGATCCAGCCTGCGCCCACCTCATACAACTGTCCGCTGTCACGGTGCTCTTCGTGACACAGCTTGAGCACCAGCGGTGTCACGAACTCAGGTTTCAGCTGCTCAACGATCTGCGGTGGCATGATCGTCGCGGTCATGCGGCTACCGGCGATGGGCGCGATGGTATTCACCACAATATTCCGTTTGGCGCCTTCGACGGCCAGGCTCTGGGCCAGGCCATGCAGGCCCAGCTTGGCCATGGCGTAGTTGGCCTGGCCGAAGTTACCGTAAATGCCCGCCGCCGAGGCGGTCAGGATCACGCGCCCGAATTCCTGATCGCGCAGGTACGGCCAGGCGGCATGGGTCACCTTGAAGGCGCCCTTGACGTGCACGTTGTAGACCAGGTCCCAGTCTTCCTCGGTCATGTTGTGGAATGACTTATCGCGCAGGATGCCGGCGTTGTTGATCACGATGTCCACGCGATTGAAGTTATCCAGAGCGCACTGGACGATCTTGTCGCCATCGGTGACCGAATCATGGTTGGCGACGGCTTCGCCACCGGCGGCGGTGATCTCCTCGACCACCTTGTCGGCGGCGCTGCGGTCGGCGCCTTCGCCCGTAGCAGACCCGCCCAGATCATTGACCACCACCCGGGCACCCCGGGCCGCGAAGGCCAGTGCATGACTGCGGCCCAGACCGTTGCCGGCGCCGGTGACCACCACAACCCTGTCATCAAAACGCAGTGTGGACATCGTCGTGTGCTCCTCGCTCTGTGTTGGTGTATTGTCTGGCGGCATTATTGGAACCCCGGCGGCGGTGTCTCAATGACGCAATGTGCCAATCTGGCTGACATTAACTATCATGGAGGCCGGTTTGCCGTCGGGCCCCCGGTCGGGGCACGGGTGGCCATGGGGATGGCAACGGCAACGCCATGATTTACAATACAAAATCAACCCAGAAGGGCGGCGGATGCCGCAGTGGCTTTCAGGATGTTCAAGCGCAACACCATTGCTATCAGTCATGTGATCCGGGTCTTGCAGGGTGCCGCCCGGGCCGGGGCGTCGATTCCTGCCCTGCTTGAGGTGGCCGGGATTCCGCGCCGTATGCTGGATGACCCGGACGCCCGGATCGAGCGAGACACCTTTATCCGGCTGATGCTGGAGGTCATGCAGCAGACCCAGGACGAGTTTCTCGGGTTTGGTCAGGGTCGCAAGTCCAAGCCCGGCACCTTCAGCATGATGGCGCACGCGGTGATCAACTGCTCGAACCTGGAGAAGGCCGTGCGCCGGGGTATCCAGTTCTACGAGCTGTTCGATCTGGACGTGCACACCACGCTGCACCGCTCCGACGACACCGCCTGGCTGCAAGTGCACGCTGATCCGCGGCTGGACTTCCGTGAGGTGATCATCGAGTCGACCTTGATGCTGTCCCTGCGTTTCATGAACTGGCTGGTCGGCAAGGCTATTGAAGCCCAGAGAGTGGAGTTCGACTTTTCCCGGGTCAGCAGTGCCGATGATGATTACCGGTCGGTGTTTACCTGCCCGGTGACCTTCGAGAGCAGCACCAACTGCCTGGTGTTCAGCAGTGATTACCTTGATCTGCCACTGGTTCAGAATCAGCTGTCGCTATCACGGTTCCTCAAGGACTCCCTGGCCCAGCTGTTGGAGGGCAATATCCATAATGTTGGCCTGCCTGCACAGATCCGGGCCATTATCTCCAAGGAATACGGTAACAACTTCCCTGATTTCTCCGAGATATGTGAAAAGCTCAACATGACGCCGCAAACGCTGCGTCGTCGCCTCAAGGAAGGCAATACCAGCTATCAGGAGATCAAGGACACCATCCGCAAGGATGCCTCGATCTACTATCTGTCGCAGCCGGAGCTGTCCATCGACGAGATTGCATTGCTGATGGGCTTCAGTGAGGCCAGTTCCTTCCATCGTGCCTTCAAGAAATGGACCGGCAAGACGCCGTCCGCCTACCGGAGAGAGTATTTTGGCGACGCAGCCCAGTTCTGACGCTTCCCCGGCCGAGATTCAGGATGCGGTGGCCGCCACCACGGCCCGCCTGCTGATCGTTTGCCCGGATCGGCCCGGCATCATCAGCGCGGTCAGTACGTTTTTGTACCACCACGGCGCCAATATCACCGATTTCGACCAGCATGCCTCGGACCCGGACGCCGGCACCTTCTTCCTGCGCATGGAGTTCCAGACGCCGGGGCTGGATTGCTCCTGGGACACCCTGAAAAGCAACTTCGAGGCCCGGGTGGCGCGCCAGTACGGCATGGAATGGCAACTGACCCTGGCGGCGGACCGCAAGCGCATGGCCATCATGGTGTCACGCCATGACCACGCGCTGCTGGAGTTGCTGTGGCGCACCATGGGCGGCGACCTGCCTGCCGTGATTCCGATGGTCATCAGCAATCATGATGACCTGCGTGGTGAGGTGGAGCGTTTCGGTATTCCTTACCACCATATTCCGGTGACCCGTGACAACAAGGTCGAGGCCGAGCAGCAGGCGCTGCAATTGCTGGAGGGGCAGGCGGATCTGGTGGTGCTGGCGCGCTACATGCAGATACTGAGCCCGGATTTTGTGCAGCACTATCCGCACCGGATCATTAATATCCATCACTCTTTCCTGCCGGCGTTCGTCGGTGCCAATCCGTACCAGCAGGCCTGGGAACGCGGGGTCAAACTGATCGGTGCCACCAGTCACTATGTGACGGATGATCTGGATCAGGGGCCGATTATCGAGCAGAACGTTGCGCGGGTATCACACCGGCACAGCCCGGCAGAACTCAAGGCACTGGGGCAGGAAGTGGAGCGCGGTGTGCTGCTGCGCGCCGTGCGCTGGCACCTGGAAGACCGGGTGATTGTGGACGGCAACAAGACCGTGGTGTTCACCCGCTGAGGCACCTCAGAAGCGCAGGTGAACCCCGGCGGCGAAACTGTCCACGTTCTCCGACTCAATACGATAGCGGCTGGCATCAATCACCAGCGCAATATCCCGCACCAGCGGAATGTGCAGCCCCAGCCCGGCATACAGGCCGGTGCCGGTGACACTGTCGACATCGGTAAACGCAGGGCCGGTGAGCTCGTCGGTGCTGCCGATGTAGGTGAGGACCTCACTGGTGCGGGTCTTGATGTTGTAGGCAAACAGCCCGCCGCGCAGGTACACCAGACGTTCATGCATCAGACGCCCGCCGATCTCGTAACCGCTGATATCCAGACGATCCTGGGCACGCACATCAACGCTCTCCAGGGTGCCGATACCGCTCGGTGGATTGTTCAGCTCGCCGGACGTGGGGGCCCGACTGAAGGCGGTATCGCGGGTGTTGCGCACCTGCTGACTGAAGCCGGCTTCCAGCCCGAATTCGAGCCCGTGGCGGGCCAGGCTGTTGAACCAGATGCCACCGCGCAGGCGATAGCCATCGGCACGGCTGTCTTCGCCAAAACCGCGCAGGTCGGACTGGCTGTATTGCAATTCGGCAAACAGATCGACATCCGGCGGTTCAAGGGTGTCAGCCCCGGACAGCGGGGACAGCAGCGCCAGAGCAGTGGCGAGGGCCAGGGAGCGTGTGCTGATGCGACGAGTACTTATGGGAGTTGTCATGTTTGTTTTACTTGTTATGGGGACGACAATAGCCCCCATTGTAACCACCCCGGGTGACTCATGACCATCATCAGTCATCGCGCGGAGGCCTTGCTGCTGCTTTGCCGGGCCGGATTTGAAGCCGATTGTGCGGCGGAGCTGACCGAGCGCGCGGCCGCGCAGGGGCAGGGCGGCTATGCCCGCGCCACGCGCGACGCGGGCTGGCTCACCTGGCACCAGCCGGGGCAGGCGGTGGCGGGGCTGCTGCCCGGGCCCTCGGGGGGCGAGCGGCTGATCTTTGCCCGCACCGCCTGGCCCCTGCTCGGGGAGTTCAGCGATCTGCCACCCACGGACCGGGTCAGCCCGCTGCTCGCCCAGGTGGCGCCCTGGGGGCCGTTCAGCGCGGTGCGCCTGGAACATGCGGACACCAACGCCGGGCGCACCCTGCAGCGCTTCCTGCGCGGCTTTCGCAAGGCGCTGGAACCCGCGCTGAAGCAGGCGCGCCTGTGGGATGACGGCGCAGACCGCATTCTGCACCTGTTCTTCGAGGATTCCGCACAGGGCCGGTTCGGCTGCGCGCCGGCGGCCACCGTGTCCCCCTGGGAGCAGGGCATTCCGCGCCTGCGCCTGCCCGCCGCTGCACCCAGCCGCTCGGCCCTGAAGCTGGAAGAAGCCTGGCTGTGTCTGATGAACGAGGCCGAGCGCGCGCACTGGCTGGGGGCGGGCCGTAGCGCCGTGGACCTGGGCGCGGCACCGGGTGGCTGGACCTGGCAACTGGCGCGGCGCGGGCTGCGCGTCACCGGGGTGGATCATGGCCGCCTGGCGGCGCACCTGCTGGAGGAGTACCCGGTCAGCCATGTGTCGGCGGATGCCTTTACCTGGCGCCCGCCGCGTCCGGTGGACGTGCTGGTCTGCGACATCGTCGACAAACCCTCACGCAGCCTGGCGCTGATGGAAAAGTGGCTGCTGCGCGGCTGGGCCCGCGTCGCCCTGTTCAACCTCAAACTGCCGATGAAACAACGTCACGCGACCGTATCGTCGCTGCTGTCCCGTCTGCAGGTGTCGCTGGCGGACGCGGGGCTGGCCATGCAGATTCGCGCGGCGCAGCTTTACCATGACCGCGAGGAAATCACCGTGGCGGTGCTGCCGCAACAGGGGACGTGAGGCGTGGTGATCTCATGTGCGATTGTAGAGCGGCTCCAGCAGCGTGATGCGCTCGGGCTCTTCGAGGAACGGGCTGATCGCGTCCAGAGCCTCACGGCGCTCACTGGAGTGCAGCCAGCGCATCCAGGCCGCGCGGCTCTGCCATGCCGAGAGAATGAAATGATGCTGGGGTCGATTGACGTCGCGCAGGGATTCCCCGGACAGGAAGCCCGGCGCCCGGACAATGGCCTGCATCATGCCGGTGACGGCCTGGCTGTAGGGTTGTTCCAGCCCTTCAACGATCTGTCGTTCAATCAATACCCGAATCACACCTGCGCTCCCTTTTGGTCCTTTACATGCTGTTGTACATGGTCCAGTGCGGGCGCAAGTGTAGCGTCTGCGCATCGCCTCGCCCAGTGTGAGGGTTTTGGGTGGAGGGCCCCGTGAGCTGGCGTGATCATCCGTTCTGGCAGCACCGGCAGCTGCTCGGGGTGCTGGCGCTGTTCTATTTTGCCCAAGGCCTGCCCTCCGGGCTGATGGCCAAGGCGCTGCCTGCGCTGGCCCGGGATGCGGGCATGCCCCTGCCGCACATCGGCCTGCTGTCGCTGGCCGCCTTGCCCTGGGCGCTCAAGTTCATCTGGGCGCCGTGGGTGGACCGGCTCGGCGCCGGCCGCGCCAACCACCGCAAGCGCTGGGTGGTGGCCTGCCAGGCCGCCGCGGCTCTGGTGGTGCTGGGTATCGCTTTCGTTGATCCTGCGGCGCTCTTCACCACCCACTTCATGGTGCTGATTTTCCTGATCGGCCTGCTCAATCTGGCCTGCGCCACCCAGGACATTGCCGCCGACGGCCTGGCCGTGCGCATGCTCACCCCGGGCCTGCGCGGGCCGGGCAACAGCATTCAGGTCACCGGCTACAAGGTCGGACTGATGCTGGGCGGCGGCGCGCTGCTGATCTGGGTCGGCCTGCTCGGCTGGACCACCACCTTCCTGCTGGTGGCACTGACGTTGCTGGCGATGCTGTATCCCATCTGGCGTTTCCCGGAGCCCGCCGTGGCCCGCGATCCGGGCCAGCATGAGCGGCTGGATTTCCGCGCCTGGCGTCGTGCCATCGTGCGTTTCTGGGGCCGCCCGGGCATGCTCTGGTGGCTGTTGCTGCTGCTTGGCTACAAGGTCGGTGACAGCTTCGGCTCGCGCATGCTCAAGCCGTTTCTGGTGGATGCGGGCTGGTCACTGCCGCAGATTGGCGTGATGGACCTGAGTGTGTCGGTGATCGGTCTGGGCGCCGCCTTCGTGGGCGGCATGCTGATGATGCGCTGGTCACGGGCCATGGCGCTGGTGGTGTTTGGCCTGCTGCATGCGGCGGCGTTTGTGGGCTGGGCCTGGCTGGCGGTTGGAACGCCGCTGACCTGGCAGATCTGGGCGGTGGCGATCTGGGAACAATGCGCGGATGCGATGGCCACGGTGGCGTTGTTCACGGTGATGATGGACCACTGCCGGGCGCGGCACGAGGGGGCGGATTATACCTTGCAGGCTTCCATGCAACTGATGGCGGTGGGGCTGTTCTCGCTGGGCAGTGGCTTCAGTGCGCACTGGTTCGGCTACAGCTATCACTTCCTGCTCTCGGCGGGGCTTTGTCTGGCCGCTATAATGGCGATTCCGGTGTGGTGGCACTTTCGCCGCCTCGCCTCTACACCTTCAACCCTTCATGGTGACAGACCGCAGTGACCGATTCCGTTCCCCCTCAGCCGCCCGAGGCGACCCACCATCTGGATGCGACCGGGCTGGTGTGCCCGGAGCCGGTAATGCTGCTGCATAACCGGGTGCGCGACATGGCCTCGGGCGAGGTGCTGGAAGTGCTGGCCACCGATCCCTCTACCCAGCGCGATATCCCGAAGTTCTGCCAGTTCCTGGGACATACCCTGCTGCACGAGCACGAAGAACCCGCTGAAACCGGGTCGCTGTTTCGCTACTGGATTCGGCGTAAATAAGGTCCATTCTGTCCTGTTTGGTGGTGATGGCCCTGCGGGGACGGGGGAGCATTTCCAGGACACGCTGCAAGTCCCCTGCGGGCCCGGCCCGCCATCACAGATGGCGGGCGTTCGACTGCGCGCGACGCATGCGTCGCAAGACGCTTGTCTCACCCCTGTAAGCTCGCGTTCGGCATCCATGCCTCTCGAAGGTCCTGAAAATGCTCCCCCGTCCCCGCAGGACCGTGACGTGCAGCCTTATCTGCTGGCCGCAAGCCAATCGAGGGCTTGTTTCTCCAGCCTACGGGACTTTCTGGAGGAACCAGACTTTCGGTTGGCTGGAAGTTTTTGGCCGGGCTGAGCGTGACGGCCCTCGGGGGGCGGGTAAGGGTTTTCTGGACCTTCGAGA
>PNLU01000078.1 GCA_013823245.1 Alcanivorax sp. | reverse complement strand
ACCCTTACCCGCCCCCCGAGGGCCGTCACGCGCAGCCCGATCTTCAAGCTGGCAGGCGGCCGATTGTTTTGTTGCTCCAGCAGGCTCTATAACCACCGAACGTAGAATCTCGCTGCGGCGTTGAGGCGGGGTACGCCCTGCAGGGACATCTTTGGCCATGGGTGAGGCAAGCGTTTTGCAAAGCATGCTTTGCGCGCAGCCGAACGCACGCCATCTGTGATGGCGGGCCGGACCCGGAGGGGCCAAAGAAAGAGCGCCCAGGGATGGCTTGAGCGGTCCCGGAAGGGCGTACCCCGCCTCAACGCCTCCCTCTGGAGGGTGACCCGATCCCTGAGTGGCAGCGTACGACAACAAAAAAAGCCCCGACCTTGCGGCCGGGGCTTTTTTGTTTTTCCGGTGATTCGGTTGCCGTTACGGCAGGAAACCGAAGATCGGGCCCAGGATAGCGCCCAGCACCGGAATGTCCTCGATACCGGAGGTGTCGCCGCCCTCCACGGCGCCGAGCAGCGTGCCCAGCACGTCGCCCAGTACCGGGATGGCGCTGAGGCCGTCAGTGACCGGAGCCAGCGCGTCGGTCAGCAGCGCCAGGCAGCTGGCCGGGTCAGCCGGGTCGCAGAAGTCACCGAAGTCACCGCCCGGCAGGCCACCGTCGCCGCCCGGGAAATCGGGCAGCTCGCCGGACAGCAGGCCGACAATCAGGTCACCCAGCACCGGGATTTCTTCCAGCAGGCCGGTCAGCGGGGCCAGCAGATCGGCCAGGCCAGCGAGGGCTTCGAGGCAGCTGGCTGGATCGGCAGGATCACAGGCATCGAAGCCGGGCAGTTCGGGGAAGCCGCCGTCACCGCCACCGGGGAAGCCGGGGAAGTCAGGTACTTCACCTGCCAGCAGGCCGTTGACGATATCGCCGAGTACCGGGATCTGCTCCAGTGCGCCGGTGAGCGGCGCCAGCAGGTCGGTCAGGGCGCCGAGGCAGCTGGCCGGATCAGCCGGGTCACAGGCATCGAAGCCCGGGAATTCCGGCAGGCCGCCGTCGCCACCACCCGGAAATTCTGGCAGCTCGCCGGACAGGATGCCGTTGACGATGTCACCCAGTACCGGGATCTGCTCCAGCGCGCCGGTCAGCGGAGACAGCAGATCGGTGAGGGCTGCAAGGCAGCTCATCGGGTCTGCCGGGTCGCAGTCACCGAAGCCGGGGAAGGCTGGCAGGTCGCCGCCGTCACCGCCACCGGGGAACTCGGGGAGTTCGCCGGACAGGATGCCGTTGATGATGTCGCCCAGCACGGGCACGTTGTCGAGCAGGTCATTCAGCGGCGCCAGCAACTCGGTCAGAGCGGCCAGGCAGCTGGCCGGATCGGTGGGGTCACACGCATCACCGAAGCCGGGGAATTCCGGCAGGCCGCCGTCGCCACCGCCCGGCGGGAAGTCAGGCAGTTCGCCGGACAGCAGGGCATTGATGATATCGCCGAGTACCGGTACTTCACCGATCAGGTCGGAGATCGGCGCCAGCAGTTCGGTCAGGGCGGCCAGGCAGCTGGCCGGATCAGCCGGATCGCAGTCGCCGAAACCGGGGAATTCGGGGATGCCGGGGCCGCCTTCGCCGGGCTCGCCGTCACCGCCGCCAAGGATCGCGGCGAGAATATCGCCCAGTACCGGGATATCGCCGAGCAGGTCGGTCAGCGGCGCCAGGGCGTCGCCTGCCGCCAGCAGGCAGCTCAGCGGGTCCGCGCCTTCTTCGCACAGGTCGCCGATGCCGGGGATCTGGTCAAAGCCGGGGATGCCGTCAAAACCGCCACCACCGCCGGGGATGAAGGCGCCCAGGGTTTCAGTGATACATTCGGCCGGGTCGAACTCGGGGGCAAAGGCCGCCACCGGGCAAACCGCTTCGGTGATCAGGTTCGGGCCCAGCAGCAGTTCCTGGGCGTTGGCCAGGCTGCCGCCGATTTCGGTCAGGCAATCCACCGGGGTGGTGGGGCCAAGCGGACCGAGTGCGGCGGTCGGGCACAGTTCACCCAGAATATCCACCAGCAGGGTCGGACGCGGCGGCTCAAAGTCGCTGAAGAAGTCCACCGCCTCGGCAAAGCAGCCCGCCGGGTCGAACTCGCCGGAGTTGGCCATCATCGGACACAGCAGGGCCGTCAGCGGGTTGCTGCCGCCGATCAGGTCCTGAATGTTCTGCAGGGTGTCTGCCGTTTCCATCAGGCAGGCCGGACCGAAGTCCAGCGGCAGAACGCTGATGCCTTCGTCGCCCGCGTTGATAACGGCGAAGTCTTCAGCGGCGACGGGGCAGAAGCGACCCAGCAGGTCGGCGTCGCCAGCGCCAATGCCCTGAAGCGCTTCGTTCTCGCAGGCAATGCGGTCGATGACGTCGCCAATCGTGCCCAGCGAAGCGGTGTTCGGGCAGAACGACAATGAGAACTCGTTGCTGGTGTCGACGATGGTCAGGACCGGCTGGCCGTTGCCGCCGCCGTTACCGCCGTTGCCGGGTGCCGCCACGGGGTCGTTACTGTTGCTGCCCCCACAGGCGGAGAGTATGAAAGCCAGAGTCGCCAGCAAGGCCCCTCTGGATAGCCATCCGTTCATGATGTAACCCTCTCTAATAATGTGTGCATCCCACTTTGCGGAAAGGAATCCCGCCCATTTCGACTATAAGGAGAGGGTGGCCGGGAAATATGTAGGTGCTGATTTACGCCGTGTAACGGAACAGCAACATTGGGTGTGCGAATTGCTGCGGGTGTGATGGCGGGGTTAAGGCGGTGCCCGGAGTTGGACAAATCGGTAAGTAACGGGTACTGCGGTGCCAGCTTCGGAGTGCTCTCAGGCGCGCCGTGGCACCGCCAGCGAGAGCACGAACAGCAGGGCTGCGGCGACGACAATCGAGGGACCCACCGGGGTGTCGGCGAACCAGCTCAGCAGCAGGCCGCCGAGCACCGCCAGTGCGCCCAGGGCGCTGGCGCTGGCGGCCATTTGCACCGGGGTGCGGGTGAGGCGGCGGGCGCTGGCGGCGGGAATGATCAGCAATGAGGTGATCAGCAGCACGCCCACGGTGCGGATGGCGCCGGCGATCAGCAGCGCCAGCATCAACATCAGCAGGGTGCGGGTGGCGGCCACGTTGATGCCTTCCACCCGGGCCAGCTCTTCGTTGACGGTCATGCTCAGCAGGCGCCGCCAGTTCAGGGCCGTGAGCAGCAGGATGAACAGGGCGCCGCCCCAGAGCCAGAGGATGTCCTGGCCTGTCACCGCCAGCAGGTCACCGAACAGGAACGCGAACAGGTCCACCTGCACGGTGGGCAGCAGGCTGACAGCAATAATGCCCATGGCGAGCGTGGTGTGCGCCACGATACCCAGCAGGGTATCGCCAGCCAGTTGCTGTTGCTGCTGCAATGCCACCAGTGTCAGAGCGAGCACCAGGCAGCACAGCACCACGGCCGGGTACAGGCTGATGCCGACGGCGAGCCCGAAGGCGGCGCCCAGCAGGGCGCCGTGGGCCAGGGTGTCGCCGAAAAAGGCCATCCGGCGCCAGACCACGAAAGAACCCATCGGGCCCGCCACCAGGGCCACTGCCAGGCCCGCCGCCAGGGGACCGGCCAGCAATTCAATGATCATGGTGATGCTCCGCGTCCACCTCGCCGTGCAGCGTATGCTCGTGGTCGTGTTCGTGGGTGTACAGCGCCAGGTTGGCGGCCGGGTGGCCAGCGAACATGTCCCGGAAGACCGGGTCGCGGGTGACCGACTCCGGCGTGCCCGAGCAGCAGATGTGGTGATGCAGGCAGATCACCTCATCGGTGGCGGCCATGACCAGATGCAGATCGTGGGAGATCAGCAGGATGCCGCAACCGAACTCATCGCGGACTTCGGCCAGCAGACCGTAGAGCGCATTCTGGCCCGCCACATCGACGCCCTGAGCGGGTTCGTCCAGCACCAGCAGGTCGGGTTTGCGCAACAGGGCGCGCGCCAGCAGCACGCGCTGCATCTCGCCGCCGGACAGTTGCTGTACCGGGCGTTGGTGCAGGGGGCCGACGCCAACCCGGGCCAGTGCGGCGCGGCGTTCGCGGGCGTGGCCGGGCATGCCCAGCGCCAGAAAGCCGTCCACGGTCAGCGGCAGGCTGTCGTCCAGCTTGATGCGTTGCGGCATGTAGCCGATCCGCAGGCCGGGGCGGCGGACCACATTGCCGGTGTCGGGTTTCTGGATGCCGAGGACGACCCGGGCCAGGGTTGATTTGCCTGCGCCGTTGGGACCGATCAGGGTTACGATGCGACCGGGTAACAGAGTCAGGGATATCTGTTGCAACGCCGCTTCACCACCGAACCGCACCGCGACATCGGTCAGGGTCACCAGCGGTGATGCGGCGGAGGTAGCGGTCATGAGCGGGCTCGCTGGTCGCGTGAGGTCAGGCCGCGAGATGATATACTATTACCTCCCTGGCCGTCGCCCACCCGCCTGACCGGAAACCACCCGATGAAACGCCTGCTGTTGAGCCTGCTGCTGATCCCGCTCCTGCTGCCCATGCCTGCGCAGGCCTCTCTGCGTGTGGTGGCCAGCATCGAACCGCTGTCGATGCTGCTGCGCGAGCTGCTGGGAGACGATGCGGAGGTCCGTACCCTGCTGTTACCCAATCAGAACCCGCATCATGTGTCCTTTACGCCGGGGCAGGCGCGCGCTCTGCGGGAAGCTGATCTGGTGGTCTGGCTCGGGGCCGAGGCGGAGCCGCAGATCGCGACGATGGTGCGCCGTCATGGTGGTGAGGCCCTGGCGCTCACTGACCTGCGTCTGTTGTATCGTCGTGATGGCGATCACGGCCATGTGCATCATGCGGATGACGATCACCACCATGCCTCGTTGCTGGACCCGCACCTGTGGTTGTACCCGGATAACATGCGCGCGCTGGCGGCGGCGCTGTCTGTGCACCCGTTGCTGGCTGACTTGCCGGACTGGCCCACGCGGCTGGCGTCCTTCGGCGACCGCCTGGACGAGGTCGAGGCCGAAGTGCGCGCTGCGCTGGCTGATTATGCCGACTCGACGTATGTGAGCCACCATGACCCCTGGGCCTATTTTGCGGATGCCTTCGGCATCCGGCGCCCGATGATCATCAGTCACAATGTCGAGGCGTCGGCCAGCAGCCGTCGCTTTGCCGAGTTGAGTCGTGCCATGGCCGAGCATCAGGTCGTCTGCGTGATGGCAGAGCCGGAGGGGCGCCGGGCATTGCTGGAGCGACTGTGTGGAGAGGGTTGTCACCTGGTGGAGGCCGATCCTCTGGGTCGCGATCTGGATGCGGTGGGCTACACCGACCTGCTGGCGCACCTGGGCAGTCTGTTCGGTCGATGTCTGGCGGGCCCCTGAGGCGTTTCAGGCGGCCAGCTTCTTGCATGTGAACGGATGATGCACGCGGGTCTGTCCTGGGCCGATCAGGCCGATCGACGGCATGCGAGCAGTCAGCCATTGTCGTGCGCCCACAAACGGGTATGCTGGTGCGCGGTTTATTTCGTTGTGTCGCGTTGACTGGGGCATTCATGATCCGGGGTGGTAACGTCATCAAGTCGAAGTCTGTCGTCAGGACGGCCAGCGCGGTATGAGTGCGCCCGGGCTGCCTGATAACCAGCGCCTGGCGCTGGCGTGCTGGGATTACTCCTGGCTGACGCGTCGTGATGGCCGGGCCACCGAGTATCGGGATCTGGACCGTGCTTTCGCCGGACTGGCGGAGCGGGGCTACAACGCACTGCGTGTGGACCCGGTGCCGCATTTGTTGGCGCGCGGCGAGAGCGGCCTGATCAGCGACCGCTTCGATATTTATCCAGAAGGCCTGGATTTGCGCCGCGGGGCTCGGGTCCCGGTTCAGGTGCAGCCGCGCCGGTTATTGCCGGAACTGCTGCGCCGCGCACGCGATCATGATATCCGGTTGTGGCTGAGCAGCTGGTTCGTGCCCGACAGCCAGGCGCGTCGTTCCTTTGTGCGCCGCCCGGCGGATTTCATCCGCGTCTGGAGTGAAACACTCAACTTCATCGAACAGGAAGGCTTCGCCGAACAGGTGCTGGCGGTGGATTTCTGTCATGAATTTCCGCAGGCGCCTGCCGCGCACGGGGCCTATCGGCGCATCTTCAACACGCACCCCATGAACCCCTTGCCGAACTGGTTGAGTTGGTCGCCTGCGGCGTCACGGCGTGTCGAGGAATATCTGCTGGAGGTGCCGCGTGCGTTGCGCGCGCTGCACCCAAGAGTGTTGTTTGGCGTCTCAGTGGCGGCAGGCCAGGAAAACAACCTGCGCCAGCTGGACACCAGTGAACTCGATTTCATGGATCACCATCTCTGGCTGAGTGACGACCCGCGTTTTCGTCTGGCCAGTGGGGAACTGCTGCGCCGCGCGCCCCTGGCGCTCGGCGAGCGGTTGCAGGGCCGTATGGCGGCGCTGCTGTACCGCAGTCGGCAAAGCCAGTGGGTCGAACGTCTGCGGCGGCGCATGCACGAACAGGTCGAGTTCGGCCGCATGCGGCGGTTGTTACCCATGCTGGGGGAGGGCTATGTGCGCCAGAGCCAGGAACAGACCCTGGACTGGGACTGGGTACGACTCGTGTCCGAACATACGGTCATGGCCGCCCTGGATGAGGGCATGCAAGTGGTCAGCACCGGCCTCCACGCTCGCCCGCACAGCCCTGGCTTCTGGGACGACGTCGCCTGGCATCAACGCATCACGGCGATGATCCGCACGTCCTGAATTCGGGATTCAGAAAAAAGTCAGAAGTGTGTGGAGAGCGCCGCCGCGCGTTGGGCAAACAGTCTGGCGAACTCTTCCGGGTCCTTGCTGCCCTGACCAATGGCCTGTTCCCGCGCGGGAGCCCCCAGCCGCGACAGCCAGAAACGCAGCGCGGCGATCGCCAGCGCCAGTGGCAGGCGCATGCGTGCGGCGTTGTCCAGCGGTCGCACACGCTGGTAGCCATCCAGCAAGGCGGTTTCCAGTGCGGTATCGGGGCGGCCCTCGCTGTCCACGCACCAGTCATTCATGGCGATCGCGATATCGTATTCGGCGCTGGCTGCTCCGGCATTGTAGAAATCGAGCACGCCAGTCAGTTGCTCGCCGTTGAACAGCACATTATCCCGGAACAGGTCGCCATGGCAGAGCACCAGGGGCGGTGACGCGGCCTGCCAGCGTGCCATCAGGGTGTCGGCGCGAGCACGTGCTGCGGCGGGCAGTGCATCGGCATGGCCCGCAAACAGGCGGGCCAGTTGTTGCCGGGGGTCCGGCGCCGTCGCTCCTTCGGGCAGGGCTTGCCGGTGCAGGCGGGCGAGCAGTGCACCAATGCTGGCGCAGTGGCTGGTATCGGGGCGCTGCATGTGACTGCCGGACAGCTTGGGCACCAGCAAGGCGGGCTTGCCCGCCACCTGCATCAGGGCCTGTGCGCCGCCCAGCGGTGCGGCTACGGGAAGCCCGGCATGGGCCAGCCCCTGCAGCAGGCGGATGAACCAGGGCAGGGCCTCGATGCTGAGGGTCTCGAACACGGTGAGAACCAGCGCCACCGGAATGCCGTTGGCCCGGCGCGCCTCCAGCATGAAGTTGCTGTTCTCGATGCCTTCGGCAATCGGACGCTGATGCACCAGTGTCAGACCATGCTGAGTCAGCAGGCCCTGGATGTCGTCATTGCTGAGTGGAGTAAAGACCGTCATGGGGCGAGTATAGCAGCGCACTGAATCGGGTACCGCCTTGCGTTATCATCCGGGCAACGAACCGATGCATAACAGGGATACCCAGACCTCATGACCGAGCAGAAGCCGGTCGTCCTTGTGGACGGCTCCTCTTACCTGTACCGCGCCTTTCATGCGCTGCCGCCGCTGACGACCTCTTCTGGCCAGCCCACCGGCGCCGTGCGCGGCGTGGCCAGCATGCTGCGCAAACTGTTGGCGGACTATCAGCCTGAGCAGATGGCGGTGGTGTTCGATGCCAAGGGCAAGACCTTTCGCGATGAGCTGTTCGAGCAGTACAAGGCCCAGCGGCCGCCGATGCCGGATGAACTGCGTGAGCAGGTGGAGCCCCTGTATGCCCTGATCCGGGCGATGGGCCTGCCGCTCATTGTTGAAGAAGGGGTTGAGGCGGATGACGTGATCGGCACCCTGGCCCGGCAGGCTGCGGCCAATGGACAGCCCGTGGTGATCTCCACCGGCGACAAGGACATGGCGCAGCTGGTGGACGAGCGCATCACGCTGGTCAACACCATGACCGGCACGGTGCTCGATCCGGAGGGCGTGGTGGAGAAGTTCGGGGTTGGCCCGGACCTGATCATCGACCTGCTGGCACTGATGGGCGACAAGGTGGACAACATTCCCGGCGTGCCGGGCGTGGGTGAAAAGACGGCGCTGGGGCTGTTGCAGGGGATTGGCTCGCTGGAGACCCTCTACGAGCGCCTGGACAAGGTGCCGGAGCTGTCGATCCGGGGCGCGAAGACGTTACCGAAAAAACTGGAAGAACATCGCGAACAGGCGTTCCTGTCGTACCAGCTGGCCACCATCAAGGTGGACTGCGTGCTCAATGAAACGCTGGAAGACCTGCGGTTGGGCGAGCCGGACACCCAGGCGCTGATCAGTCAGTACCGTGATCTGGAGTTCAAGGGCTGGCTGGCGGAGTTGCTGGAGGGTGAGGATCCGGCCGTGGGTGAGACTGACGCGGACACCTCCGGTGCGCCAGCCGGACTGCGTCGCGATGGCTACGTGACCATCACTGACGAAGAGACCTTGCGGGATTGGCTGGCACGGCTCGAAAAAGCCCCGCTGTTTGCCTTCGATACGGAAACCACCAGCCTGGACTATATGCAGGCGGAGTTGGTCGGGTTGTCGTTTGCGCTGGCCCCAGGTGAAGCAGCTTATGTTCCGGTGGCGCACGATTATCCGGGCGCACCGGACCAGCTGGATCGGGATGCCGTGCTGAAGCTTCTGAAACCGCTGCTGGAAAGCGACCAGCATCCCAAGGTCGGCCAGAATCTCAAGTATGACATGAGCGTGCTGGCGCAATATGACATCACCTTGCGCGGCATTGCCTACGACACGATGCTGGAATCCTATGTGCTGGATTCCGTCGCCACGCGACACGATATGGATTCCCTGTCGCTGAAATATCTGGGCCACAAGACCATCGCGTTTTCCGATATCGCCGGCAAGGGCAGCAAGCAGCTGACCTTCAATCAGATTGCCATTGATGATGCCGCCCCCTATGCCGCCGAAGATGCAGACGTTACGCTGCGCTTGCACGAAACGCTGTGGCCGAAACTGGAGCAGTCGCCAAGTCTGGTGAAGGTGTTTCATGACATCGAAATGCCGCTGGTCAGCGTGCTGTCGCGGGTAGAGCGCAATGGCTGCTATGTAGATGTGGACATGCTGCGCCGTCACAGCCAGGAGCTGGCGAAACGCATGGCCGAACTGGAAGAGAAGGCCTACAGCGAAGCGGGGCGGAAATTCAATCTCGGTTCGCCCAAGCAACTGGGCACCATTCTTTATGAAGAACAGTCACTGCCGGTTATCAAGAAAACCCCGAAAGGTGCACCCTCTACCGCTGAAGCCGTGTTGCAGGAACTGGCACTGGATGGTCACCGGTTGCCGCAAGTCATCATGGACTATCGCGAGCTGTCCAAGCTGAAAAGCACCTATACGGATCGACTGCCAGAAATGGTGCGCGCCCGCACGGGCCGTGTACATACGTCTTACCATCAGGCGGTGGCGGCGACAGGGCGGCTCTCGTCCAGTGACCCCAATCTGCAGAATATTCCGATTCGGAGCGAAGAAGGCCGGCGCATTCGTCAGGCATTTCGTGCGCCGGAAGGGCGACGTATCGTGGCGGCGGATTATTCGCAGATCGAGTTACGGATCATGGCTCATCTTTCCGGCGACAAGGGTTTGCTGGATGCGTTTGAAAAAGGGCTGGATATTCACCGGGCCACGGCGGCGGAAGTCTGGGGTAAAACACCCGATCAGGTGAGCGATAACGAGCGTCGCAATGCCAAGGCCATCAACTTCGGTCTGATTTATGGCATGAGTGCGTTTGGCCTGGCACGCCAACTGGGTATTCCCCGTGGTGAAGCGCAGCAGTACATCGATCTGTATTTCGAGCGCTATCCGGGTGTGAAGTCGTATATGGAAAATACCCGCGCTCAGGCGGCAGAACAGGGCTATGTAGAGACCCTGTACGGGCGTCGTCTTTATCTGCCAGAAATAAAGAGCCGCAATGGCGCCATGCGTCAGGCAGCGGAACGTACGGCCATCAATGCGCCGATGCAGGGCACGGCGGCCGACATCATCAAGCGTGCCATGGTGCAGGTGGATGCCTGGCTGAGCGACAGCAAACTGGATGCCCTGATGATCATGCAGGTGCATGATGAACTGGTGTTCGAAGTGGCGGAGTCAGATGTCGACACGCTGGTGCGGGAAGTGTCGCAGCGCATGAGTGGTGCGGCGGAGCTCAAGGTGCCGCTGGTGGTCGATCCGGGCGTGGGGTTGAACTGGGATGAAGCGCATTGACACGAGCCCCCGCAGGGACTCGCGTCGTCGCTGAGCGTTATTTCCGGATCAGAAGTAGACGCTCAGCAGTACATCGGCAGCACCCAGGTCGAGGATGTTGAAGTCGCCATCGACATCGGTGAAGGTGGCGCCGACGCGCACGGCCAGGCTGGCGCGCGGTGCCAGATTGAATTCCGTGCCGAAGAAACCACCGAGCTGCAGGATGTTGAAGCTGCCGTCGCCGTCGTCCAGAGACGTGTAGCTCAGGTTGCCATCAAAGAAGGTGCGCAGGTAGGGCGCGCCGAAATCCTGATACAGACGGGCGCCGCCGCCCAGGCCGAGGTTGGTGTTGCCGTCGGCGTTGACGATACGCAGGCTGCCATAGGCCATCAGGTCGTCACTGAGGAACAGACCCAGGTTGTAGGTTGGGCCGGTGGCGCCAAAGCTCTCCAGGCTGTTGCTGCTGAAGGGCTGGGTGAGAAACAGGGCGAAATCCCCCTCGCCCGGCTGCTCGGCGTGGGCGGTGCCGGCCAGCAGGCCAGCGGCAAGCGTCAGTGCAAGCAAACGTCTGAACATATCGTGCATCCTTGTTCTTTATGAAATGAGTGGGTTGCGGGCTCATCAAGCCCGGCGGCAGGGTGACCTGATGCGGTGGAGGGGGCAACGGCACAAGGCGGTGATGTCCCCCGAAAGGGGGAGGCGGGTCACCCGTTTGGATGAGGAATGCGGGCCTGCTCGGCGTCCATGTGCCGGGCAGGACCCGCTGGGTCAGCGGTGAGCGGTCGGTGTCAGTGTCGAGGTGAGCGACGGATGAAGGTAAAATCTGAAAAAAGTGGAAGGTGGCCGCATTTCTGCGATTGAATTACGGGAACTTGGCCACCATTCCATGCATCATAGTGAACAGCTGCGGTGCGGTACCCCCCGATCCCCCCAGTAACCCTCGCCGGGCCGCAGCTTTTTCAGCCTTCGGTTCTTCCCCCAGAGAGCCGGAGGCGGCAAGCCTCCCTGGCAGCGCAGTCGTTCCCTTCCCCCGATTTGCTGCCAGGGATTTTTTTTGCCTGCATATCTCTCTCTGCGAGCCTCTGTCGAGGACCGGAAGCTGCCTCCCCAGGCGTTTTCCGGCGACTGCATATGCAGGTCGGCTTTCCTGGTCACAGTAAAAGCAAGAGCTATGCCAAAGTGCCAGCATCCCGGCCGCAGCCCCGATTCGGGCGGGTCTGCGAGGTGACTGGCGGCCGTGAGGCTCGCCTCCGGGCTCTGCCCGCAGCCCATTGGGGTGACCTTTTGCGACAGCCTGTGACGCTTCGTGACTGCTCACTGACGCGGTCTGCCGGGCGGGGGGTTGGTGGGCGGCAGGCCGACGAACGGCGGTCCGGTTGACGGGGGGTTCACAGGGGTGGGCGGATAGTGGAGGGCGTGGAGACGGTCGGGAACTTGTTTCGTGATCGGCCAGTCTCAGCAGTGACTGTGGTTCCGGTCCCCGATCCCCCAATCCCTCTCCGGACCACAGATCATGCCGCGGCCGCGTTCCCCGACGCGCCGTGGCGGCAAGCCACCCCGGCAGCGCTGTCGTACCCTTCCCCCGATTTGCTGCCGGGGTTTTTTTTATTCTGCGGTGACCTGCTGGTCATCGCTTTCCGGCGGCTCGATCTGCAGCCACTGGGCCATACGATCCCAGGCTTCTTCCAGGCCTGCCCCCTGCGGCGCCGAGAACAGCTGCACGCTTATTTCGCCGGGGTGGCTCTTGAGGGCCTGCCGGGTTTTCAGCAGGGTGGTCTTGGCCGCGCCATGACCGAGCTTGTCAGCCTTGGTCAGCATGATGTGCAGTGGCATGCGCGCCTCGGCAGCCCAGCTGATCAACATTTGATCAAAGTCCTTGAGCGGATGGCGGATATCCATCAGCAAGACCAGGCCGCAGAGGCTCTGACGGCCCGCCAGATAGTCGTCCAGATCCCGCTGCCACTGTTCACGCATGCCCTTGTTGACCTTGGCATAGCCATAGCCGGGCAGATCCACCAGACGCCGCTCTTCGTCCAGCGTGAAGAAGTTCAGCAACTGGGTACGACCCGGGGTCTTGGAGGTGCGCGCCAGGGTCTTCTGGTCGGTGAGACGGTTGATGGCGCTGGATTTGCCCGCGTTGGAGCGCCCCGCAAAGGCGACTTCACGGCCGCTGTCCGGCGGGCATTGGCTGAGGTTCTTGGCGCTGGTGGCGAAGCTGGCCCGGCGCAGCAGGCGTTCGGCTGGATGCATGAAGGGGTCATTCCTGTGTCAAGCGATGGAGCGGAGCACATGGGTAGTATATAATGCGCGCCGCTGGCGGTCCCGGATACCCCGAGCCGGGTGCTGGCGTCGATTCATTCCCGAGCTGATTGCGTCACGCCGCCCTGGCAGCGTGGCCACAGGAGCGCAAACATGAAGTGGATGTTAGCTGTTGCTGCGCTGGCTGTCTGTGGGCTTGCCACCGCCGCCACCGTCGAAGAACGCTATAACCAGAGCTGCGTATTCTGCCACGCCAGTGGTGCTGCCGGTGCTCCCAAGACCGGCGATCAGGCAGCCTGGGCGCCGCGCCTGGAAAAAGGCATGGACACCCTGGTGAAAAATACCCGTGAAGGCATCGGCGCCATGCCGCCGCGCGGCATGTGCGGCGACTGCAGCGACGACGAGTATCGCGCGCTGATCGAATACATGATCAAGTAATTGCAAGTAATTGAAGGAACGGCCATGAAATCCCTGAAGCTGTTTGCTCTTGTACTGGCGGGCCTGCTCGCCGGCCAGGCCCACGCCGGTGATGCGGCGGCGGGCGAAGCCCTGGCGGCGCCCTGCGCTGCCTGCCACGGTCCGGACGGTAACAGCCCCGCCGCCGACTTCCCGAAAATCGCTGGTCAGGGCGAGAAGTACTTCGTCAAGCAGCTCATGGACTACCAGAGTGGCGCCCGCGAGAACGCGATCATGCAGGCTCAGGTGGCCGGGATGTCCGAGCAGGACATGAGAGATCTGGCGGCGTTTTACGCAGCACAGCCCGTTGAAGTGGGCGCTGCCGACCCCGAGCTGGTGGAAGCGGGCGAGCGCCTGTTCCGTGGTGGCAACATGGCTTCTGGCGTAGCCGCTTGCTCCGGTTGCCACGGTCCGGCTGGTGAGGGCATTGCTGCCGCCGGTTTCCCGATGCTGGCAGGCCAGCACGCTCGCTACACCGAGCAGCAACTGCGGGCCTTCCGTGCCGCAGGTCGTGACGATCTGGGTGCCTCCGCCTACCGCCGCAACGATACCCCGGGCGACGACCTGGGCATGATGCAGGCAATTGCGGCGAAAATGACCGACCGCGAGATCAAGGCGGTAGCCAGCTTCATTCAGGGACTGTCCGCAGAATGATGCTCGCTTCAGGCCATCTGGTCTGAGCAGAAGGCGGCCTTCGGGCCGCCTTTTTTGTGCAAAATCGTATATCCTCAGGGCACTGGGGAGCATTTGCCGCGTCTGTCGGTCAAAGCCCGTAAGCTGAACTCAAATCGAGGAGATTCCGGATGTTGCGACAGGTTGCCGGGGCCTTTGCCCTGCTTGGTCTCATCTTCGCCCTGCCCGCGCTGGCGGACAGCGGCCATGCCCGCTTCGCGGAAGGCACCCACTACCAGGTCCTGAGCGAGCCGGTCAGCGTGGCCGACCCTGACAAGATCGAAGTGCGTGAATTCTTCTTC
>PNLU01000077.1 GCA_013823245.1 Alcanivorax sp. | reverse complement strand
TTCTGGACCTTCGAGAGGCATGGATGCCGAACGAGAGCCCCCAGGGACGGGTTCACGGCGTGTCCAGAAACCCTTTACCCGCCCCCCGAGGGCCATAACCACCCAAACAACCAGAATGGCAAGGCCCTACTTGTAGTAGGCGTTCTCCGTCACCGTATGATCGGTCTTGTCACGAACAGCGGCCAGCTCGGGAATGCGCTCTTTCAGCGTGCGCTCCACGCCATCACGCAAGGTCATGTCCACGGCTGAGCAGCCCTGGCAGCCACCGCCGAATTCCAGCACCGCGACATTCTCGTCCGTCAGCTCCAGCAACTGCACATTGCCACCGTGGGACGCCAGCCCCGGATTGATCTCGGAATAGAGCACATAGTTGATGCGCTCCTCCAGCGTGGCGTCGGCGCTCAGCTCCGGCACCCGTGATTTCGGCGCCCGGAAGGTCAGCTGCCCGCCCATGGAGTCCTTCTTGTAGTCGATGACCGCATCTTCCAGATAGCGCAGGCTCTTGCCGTCCAGCCAGGCGTGAAAGCCCTCGTAGTCGTAGCGTACGTCACCCTCTTCCTGCTCCCCTTCCGGGCAGTAGGCCATGCAGCATTCTGCGTGGGGCGTGCCCGGGCGCTCGACGAAAATGCGCACGCCCATGCCCGGCGAGCTCTGCTTGTCGAGCAGGTCGCGCAGGTATTCCTGAGCGTTCGGGGTCACGGTGATGAGGGTATCGCTCACAGACTTCTCCACTGGTCGCACCGCGCACGGCGGCGTGCATTAATGCCCGAGTATTTTAGTCAAGTATAGCACAGAAGCAAGTGAGCCCCCGGCGCCACTCTGCTATGCTTGCGCCCCGCCGCTCAAACCAGTCTGTCGCCCCGCCCGGAGCCCGCATGCTCGACGCTGTCCGCAGCCGCCGTATTCTTGCCCTCGCCTTGCCGATCATGGGTGCCATGGCCAGCCAGAGCCTGCTCAACCTGGTGGATGCCGCCATGGTCGGCAGCCTGGGGGGGGAAGCGCTGGCTGCTGTCGGGCTGGGCGGTTATGCGAATTTCATGGCGATCAGCCTGGTGCTGGGCCTGGGTGCCGGTGTGCAGGCCATGGTGGCGCGGCGCAAGGGTGAAGGCGAGCCGAGTGTCTATGCGGTGCCGCTGAATGCCGGGCTGCTGATCGGTATGGCGCTGTCGGTGCCCATTCTGCTGTTCTTCTGGCAGTTTGCGGCGGACCTGATGGCTGTGCTGGCCGCCGACGATGCCGTGCAGGCGCTGGCCGAACCCTACCTGCTGGCGCGGGTCTGCGGGGTCTTTGCGGTAGCCATGAATTTCAGCTATCGCGGCTACTGGAACGGGATCAATCGCTCCGGCGTCTACCTGCGCACGCTGGTGTCCGTGCACATTCTCAACGTGATCATCAGCTACGGGCTGATTTTCGGGGCCTTCGGGTTGCCGGAGCTGGGCAGTACCGGCGCCGGGATCGGTACCACGCTGGCGCTCTACTTTGGCAGCCTGCTGTACTTCATCCAGACCTGGAGAGAGGGACGCGCCCACGGGTTCATGGTCGGCCGGCCGTCGCGCACGACGCTGGTGAACATCATGCGCGTGGCGGCGCCGCAGTCGGTGCAGCAGCTGCTGTTTTCCGCCGGGCTGGTGGTGCTGTTCTGGATCATCGGGCGCATTGGCACCCAGGAAGTGGCGGTGGCCCATGTGCTGATCACGCTGGTGCTGTTCCTGATACTGCCTGCAATTGGCCTGGGGCTGTCGGCCACCTCGCTGGTGGGCCAGGCGCTGGGGCGCCGTGAGCCCGAGGATGCCTACCGCTGGGGCTGGGATGTCACACGGCTGGCGATGATCCTGCTGTTCCTGATGGCCCTGCCCATGTGGCTGGTCCCGGATCTGATTCTGGGCATCTTTCTGCGCGAACCCGAGTTGGTGGAACTGGGTCGCCTGCCGCTGATGATCACCGGGCTGGCGATTTGCCTGGACGGCATCGCCATCGTCTTTACCCAGGCGCTGCTGGGCGCCGGGGCCGCACGCTCGGTGATGCTGGTGACACTGTGTGTGCAGTGGTGTTTCTTTCTGCCGCTGGCCTATATCATCGGCCCGGTGCTGGGGGGTGGCCTGCTCGGGGTATGGATCCTGCAGGCCGGGCAGCGGCTCGCCACATCGCTGCTGCTGGGGCGTCTCTGGATGCGCCGCCAGTGGATCGATATCCGGTTATAAAGGTGGCATCACAACATGAGTGAGGCAGGTATGAGCGATCAGCGTCAGGAGCCGGGGCAGAACGAACCGGGCAAACCGAACCTGTTCCAGGTGATCTGGAGTGTGCTGGCGGCCCTGTTCGGGGTCCAGAGTGGCCGCAACCGGGAGCGTGACTTCCGCAAGGGCAAGGCCAGCGACTACATCATTGTCTATGTGATTCTGGTGGTGGCACTGGTGGTGGGCATGATCGTGACGGTGAATATCGTGCTGTCCGGTACCTGAATGGCGCTTGCATGGCGCCATATCGCATAAGCTTATCGCCATATATTACTTTTCTGAATAAGCCCGCTTTGCTACAGTGCGGCGCCTCCGGCGGCTGCGTTACACTGGTAACAGGCCATCCGCCGGAGCTATCGGCAGCCACGAGACAGGGTGAACCCCCGACGCCATGTACGTATACCGACCCCATGACAAGCAGCTCCTGAACGAACGGGTAGCGCAATTCCGGGACCAGACCCGGCGCTTCCTGGACGGCCAGTTGAGCAATGACGAATTCCTGCCCCTGCGCTTGCAGAACGGGCTCTATATCCAGCGTTATGCGCCGATGCTGCGCGTGTCCGTGCCCTACGGCATGCTCAGCAGCACGCAGTTGCGCATGCTGGGGCGCATCGCCCGTGAATGGGACAAGGGCTATGCCCACGTCAGCACGCGTCAGAATATCCAGTACAACTGGCCGGATCTGGAAGATGTGCCGGACATCCTGGCGGCGCTGGCCGAGGTCGAGATGCACGCTATCCAGACCAGCGGTAACTGCATCCGCAACGTGACCACAGACGAATTCGCCGGCATCAATGCTGCCGAGATCGAGGACCCGCGTCCCTGGTGCGAAATCATCCGCCAGTGGGCCACGTTCAACCCGGAATTCGCCTACCTGCCACGCAAGTTCAAGATCGCCGTGAACGCGGTGCCGGACGCCGACCCGGCGCTGATCGGCGTGCATGATATCGGCGTGCAGATTGTTCATCGCGGTGGCGAGACCGGCTTTCAGGTGCTGGCCGGCGGTGGCCTGGGTCGGACGCCCATGGTGGGCGAAGTCATTGGTGATTTTGTGCCGTGGCCGCATCTGTTGTCGTACCTGGAGGCCATCCTGCGGGTGTACAACAAGTACGGCAACCGCGACAACAAGTACAAGGCGCGGATCAAGATTCTGGTGAAGGCGCTGGGCGCAGAAAAATTCCGGGCGCTCACCGAAGCCGAGTTCGCCGAACTGAAAGACGGCCCCATGACGCTGACGGCCGAGGAAGTCGATGTCATGCGCGGCCATTTCTCCGAACCGGCCTATGACCCGTCGCTGACCAACCGTCCTGCGGCACTTGAGCAGGCACTGGCCTCGAACAAGGCGTTCAACCGCTGGTTCCACACCAATGTTACGGCGCACCGTCAGCCCGGTTATGCGGCGGTCACGCTGACACTGAAGAAAACCGGCCGCGCACCGGGCGACCTCACCGATGAGGAATTCGACGCGGTAGCCGACCTGGCTGACCAGTTCAGCTTTGCCGAAGCCCGCACGACCCACCAGCAGAACATCGTCCTTGGTGATGTGCGCCAGGATCAGCTGTTCCCGCTATGGGAAAAGCTGGACGCACTCGGCTTCGCCACCCCGAACCTGAAGCTGCTGACCGACATGATTGCCTGCCCGGGCGGTGACTTCTGCTCGCTGGCCAACGCCAAGTCGATCCCGATTGCCGAGGCGATCCAGCGTCATTTCGACGACATGGACTACCTGCATGATCTGGGTCCGATCGACGTCAACATTTCCGGTTGCATGAACGCCTGTGGTCATCACCATATTGGCCACATCGGTATTCTCGGGGTCGACAAGAAAGGTCGCGAGTATTACCAGATCACCCTGGGCGGTCGTGGCGACAAGGTGTCGAAGATCGGCGAGAAACTCGGCCCGTCGTTCGATGCCGATCAGGTGGTGCCGGTGATTGCCCGGCTGGTGGACCTGTATGTGGAGCAGCGCAAGCCCGGCGAGCTGTTCATCGACACCTACGAGCGCCTGGGTATCGAACCTTTCAAGGAGCGGGCCTATGCCACAGATCATTAAGGACGGCGCCATCGTCGAGGACCGCTGGCAATGGCTGGACGCCGAAGCGCTGGCCGCGCAACAGGCCTTGCCCGAGGGCGCGGTCATTGTGCCGCTGGCCTACTGGCAGGCGCACCGCGACAGCTTGAAGGCCCGCGGCGATGTGGCCGTATGCCTTGAGCCGGGTGAAGAGCCCGTAGCGCTGGCGGACGATCTGGCTGACCTGCCGATGGTGGCGATCCACTTTCCGGCGTTCAAGGACGGCCGCGGTTATTCCTACGCCCGCGAATTGCGCACCCGTTATGGCTTCAAGGGCGAGATCCGTGCGCTGGGCGACGTGCTGCGTGATCAGCTGTTCTACCTGCAACGCGTGGGCTTCAACGCCTTCGTTATCCGTGCAGACCGGGATATTCATGACGCCCTGAACGGGCTGAAGGATTTTTCGGTGACCTACCAGGGTGACGTGCACGATCCGCGGCCAATCTATCGCCGCCACTGAGCGCGCTGTTGTGGCCGGGCCATGCACCCTGCGTGGCCCGGCCAATGCCCTGCCGATTACAACCAGCCGCGCCGCCGTAACACGATCACAATGGCGGCCCCCACCCCGACCAGCATCAGCACGAAAACCGGGAACGCCAGGCGCGATTCCGCTTCCGGGATTCCCTCCAGATTGACGCCCAGCAGGCCGGTCAGGAAGGTCAGCGGCAGGAAGATAACCGACGCAATCGCGAGTACATACATGCGCCGGTTAAGTTCGTCCGCCAGTCGATTGGCCAGGTCTTCCTGCGCAATACTGGCATGCTCGCGGGCGGCATCCAGGTCTTCCAGCAAGCGCTGCAGGCGCTCCATCACCTCGCGCAGCCGGGCCCGCTCGGCATCCGCCAGAGGGCCGCTGCTGTCGAGCAGGCGCGCCAGCGCATCCCGCTGCGGTGCCAGATACCGGCGCAGCACGCTGACACGCCGACGCACCCGGGCAATGTCATTACGCAACCGCCGACTCTGCCGCGTCATGGCGGCTTCCTCATAACTGGCGATCTGATCTTCAACCTGATCCACCACGTCTTCCATGTACCAGGTCAGTCGGTCGATCAGGTCCACCAGCAGACCCCAACTGTCCGCCGGGCCATTGCCCTGCTCCAGATCATCGATGAGGTCACGCACAGAGCCGAGCGGACGGCGTTGCGTGCTGACGATGCCGCCGGGGGTGACCCACAGGCGAATGGCGATCATGTCTTCGGGTTGCGCGCCCGGCGTCAGGTTGACGCCGCGCAGGTACACCAGGGCGCCGTCACGCAACGGCATGGCACGGGGGCGGGTTTCCTGGGCCAGCAGTGCGTCGCTCACCAGCGCCGGTAAAGCGAGGCGCTCCAGCCAGATGGCGGTGTCGGGGTGGGTGTAATCCAGATGCAGCCAGAGCAGGCCTTGATCGGGCCGCCAGGCGGCGGCTTCTTCCGGGGTCAGGCGACGACCGCCCCCTGCCCCGTCCAGCACCACAGCATGTACCAGCGCGCTCGTGTCCATACCCGGGCCTCCTGCTGTTCGATCATGTCCCGTTGCGTCAGCCGCTGACACGCACCAGCACCCGGCCGCGCACACCCCCTGCCAGAATGCGCTCGAACCAGCCCGGCAGCGCCTGCAACGATACTTCCTCGGCCAGCACCTGTTCCAGTTGCGGCAGGCGCCAGTCGGTGGCCAGACGCTGCCAGATTGCCGCTTTGGCCGCTAACGGCTGTTCGACGCTGTCCACGCCCAGCAACCGTACATTACGCAGGATGAAGGGGAACACGCTCAGGGGTAAATCCGTGCTGGCCGCCAGACCACAGCAGGCCACGCTGCCACCGTAAGCTGTGGATTTGATGACACTGGCCAGTGGCTCGCCGCCCAGGGTATCCACCGCTCCAGCCCAGCGCGGCTTGAGCATGGGGCGGCCCGCATCGGCCAGCGCCTCGCGACCCACACAGGACGCAGCGCCTAATGCCTTGAGCCAGTCGTGGGCATCATCCTTGCCCGTGGCCGCCACCACACTGAAGCCCAGGTGCGCGAGCAACGCCACCGACAACGACCCTACGCCACCTGTGGCGCCGGTCACCAGCACTTCGCCATCCTCCGGCGTTACGCCGCTGTCCAGCAGCGCCTGCACACAGAGCCCGGCGGTGAGTCCCGCCGTACCCAGCAGCATGGCCTCCCGCACATCGAGGGTGTCCGGCAGGCGCACGACCCAACCGGCCGGCACGCGAATGTACTCACCGTAACCGCCCGCCGTGTTCATGCCCAGATCATATCCGGTCACCAGAACCGCCGTGCCTTCCGCGAAGGTGCCGCTGTCATCGCTGACCACCTGCCCGGCGGCATCGATCCCCGGCGTGTGAGGGTACTGGCGTGTGACGCCCTTGTTGCCACTGGCGGACAGGGCATCCTTGTAGTTCATGGAGGACCACTGGACCCGGATCAGGACCTCGCCCGGCGGCAGCTCGTCAAGGCGGCGCTGCACCAGGGCAGTCTGGTACTGGCCGGCCTGTTCTGTGGTCAGTAATGCTGAAAACATCTCACTCATGACTTGCCACCCTTGCCGTTACCACCAACGCCGCGCGCCACGATGAAACCAGCGCTCCATAATGCGCTCCAGGCTGCCTTCGAACGCCAGCCCCAGCCGCTCGGCCAGCTTCTGGCGGGTATGCCAGCTGACCTCATAGACATCGGAGTCCTTGCAGCGACCAATCAGATATTCATCGCTGGTCTGCAATTCATCCACCAGGCCCAGGTCCTTGGCGCGAGTACCGAACCAGTGTTCGCCGGTGGCGATTTGGGCGATATCCAGGTTACGCCGGTGTTCGCGCACGAACTCCTTGAACAGCAGATGCGTGTCTTCCAGCTCTTCCTGGAATTTTTCGCGGTCCTTGTCCGTGTTCTCGCCAAACATGGTCAGGGTGCGTTTGTATTCGCCTGCCGTCATCAGTTCAACGTCCACATCGTGCTTGCGCAGCAGGCGATGGAAATTGGGAATCTGGGCCACGACCCCGATGGAACCGACAATGGCGAACGGTGCCGCCACGATACGGTCAGCGATGCACGCCATCATGTAGCCGCCACTGGCCGCCACCTTGTCTACGCAGACCGTCAGGCGCACGCCCTGATTGCGGATACGGCGCAGCTGCGATGACGCCAGCCCATAGGCATGCACGAGGCCGCCGGGGCTCTCCAGGCGGATCACCACCTCATCCTTCTTGTCAGCAGCCTCCAGCACGGCGGTGATCTCGCGGCGCAGGTTGTCGACAGCGCTGGCCTGCACATCGCCGTCAAAATCGAGCACGAACACGCGCGGCTTGCGATCCGCAGCCATGGCGCCCGCTTTGCGCGCGGCCTTGTGCCGCGCTTTCTCTTCCTTGCGCTGTTGCTTGCGCGCCGCCTTGCGCTCGGCTTCCGGCAGCACCGCCTGGCGCAGGCTGTCACGCAAGCTGTCCATCTCTTCGTTCAGATGTCGTACGCGCAGATCGCCCTGTTCGTCCTGATGCTGGCCGCGCTGACGAGCCGCTGTGTTGACGATGCCACCGATCACGAACAGGATCGCGAACACCAGGGTGGCCACCTTGGCCAGAAACAATCCATAGTCCGTGAGAAACTCGATCACTCAAAACTCCTTTGTCACTGAAACGGTCACTGCAGCATCGCGGCTTCGGCACTGCTGTTGAGAGGACGCCCCTCGAGACGTCCGCGCTGAAACACCACTTCAAAGATGGCGCCATCGGCCATGGGCAGGAACGCAGCACTCAACGTCGTGCCGCTGAGCAGCAGACTGCCCTCGCTGGCGCCGCGCCAGATGTCGAACACCACCGGCGGGCTGTGAATCTCGTGCGCGGTGGCCTCCCGTGAACGCTGATCCTCCAGCGCCAGATAACGCCCCTGGATACGATCCAGCTGATAGCCCGGCCCGGCGCCCACCAGCGCCAGCAAACCCTTCCAGTGCAGCACCCGTGTATCCAGTTGCCACAGATCACCACGCAGGGCGTAATCATGACTGTCGCCACCGGGCAGCGCCACCGTGGCCACATAGTTCTGCGGCCCCAGCGCCCGGAAGCTGACCGTCGCCAGCGGCACATCAGGCCGCAGCGCGTTATAGCTGTAGAGATTCAGCGCCAGAATTGACAGATAGACGGCCCCGCCCAGCATCAGCAGGCCCGCCGTGCCCTTGAGCCATTGCAGCAGCCATTGCTGCCGCAACAGCACCCAGGCTCCCAGTGCCACCAGCACCAGGCTGACCACGATCAGTACGATCGGTACGCCCGCAAAATTCATAGTTACTCTCCGCTGCCCCTGCCCCGCCGTCGCCGAACCCAGTCCTCAATCAATGCCCGGGCAATACTGCCGGTGGGCGGGATGGGCGGCAAGTCATCATAGTGCCACCAGTGCGCCTCAACGATTTCTTCTCCGTCGACCTCAATGTCACCACCGGCGTATTCCGCATGAAAACCGAGCATCAGCGCATGCGGGAACGGCCATGACTGGCTGGCGTAATAGCGCAACGGCCCCAGCGACAATCGTGTTTCTTCCCAGACTTCGCGATGCACCGCCTGTTCCGCACTCTCACCCGCCTCGATAAAACCGGCCAGACAACTGAAAAAACGCGCCGGAAAACGCGCGGCACGGGCCAGCAGGGCTTCATCACCCCGGGTGACCAGCGCGATGACACAGGGGGAGATGCGGGGGTACTGGGTGTAACCGCAGGCCGGGCAGGTCATGGCCCGGTCGTGATCATGATTATGGGCCGGCGTGCCACAACGCGAACAGTAACGGTGATTGCGATGCCAGGTAACCACCTGGGAGGCGCGCCCGGCCATGGCGAACGTCAACTCGTCCAGCTGGCCCAGCAAGCGACGCAGTTGTTCCAGATAAAAGCCGGGGGGCACCCGCTCGGCATCATCCAGGGCCACGGCATAGCAGTGCTGCTGGCGCAGACGACCAAGATACTGTGGCGGCAGGTCATCAAGCCCAAACAGCCCCAGGTGGGGGGCTTCCGGCAGTAACGGCAACGCGGGGTCTTCACATACCAGCAGGCGCCCGTCGCAGATCACGAACCAGAGCGAGGGCCCGGCCAGATCAGCAGGCGGTTGACTGGCAAATTCCAGATCCGGGTGATGCGGTTGCATCAGGCGGTTTCCGCCACCGGCCGTCGCACGGGCACACCCAGCTCGGCCAGACTCTCATCAGCCACGTCCAGCACGGCATCACCGATGGGTTTGTACTCTTCAATGCTTTCGAGGTAGTAATCGATGCTGCTGATGGCGTCGGCCAGGGTTTCCATCTGCTCACGACCCGGCACACTGCTGCCTTCCGCCAGCAGCTTGCTCTCGATGTAAGTCCGGCATCCTTCAACAATGGCCTTCGCCCGAATCAGTTCCAGGAAGGTCAGGCCGCCCGACAACCCACCCAGCACGGCGGGCACATTGCTCAGGTGCATGCGGTCACCGCCGCTGTCGATATAGCTGCTGAGCGAGCGTTTGGTCAGCGATACGCCGGCACGGCATTCCGCCACCACCGTCATCCGCGCTTCATCCAGCTGATACAGTGAAATGCGGCTGTTGCGCACCTCGCGATTGATGTCATCCGCCGGCACGAACTTGCGCTCCAGCGTGGCCACGGCGTTTTCCACCGTCAGCAGGTCATCCACCAGGCCCTGGAATTCCAGGCCCTCCAGATCAATCGACTCGGGCCGCCAGCGCCGCACCTCGGACGCCCGCTTGCGTATCAGGTCAGCTTCGCTGTTCTGCCCCACCATGACCAGCGAGCCGGACAAGCGCAGCAAGGTGTCGCTGAGTTCATCGTAATTGGTGTCCGCAGCACCCTGCGAGGCCATGTCCAGTGTCGTCTGAATATCCCGCAGCTCTTCCTTCAATGCCACCGCCACCGTGCGGATGACGGAGGCACTGGCACCACTCATCAGGGCCAGTTCTTCCTGCAATACAGCGTCGGTCATGCTCTGCTTCACATCGAACGCGCGCTTGATCTCACCGACCACGCCGTCGGCATGGCTGCACAGGGACACCACATAGACGCTTTCCTTGATCAGCAGCAGCGGCACCTCGGCATCCAGTGCCTGCTCGCCTTCATAGACCAGGCGCTTGATCTGGCGGTCATACTGGGACAACAGCGCCTTGCGCGCCGGGGTCATGGTCATGCCGTCGCTGAGCATGGCTTCCACGGCCCCCCGGGCCACCCACCACAGACGGCTGATCGGCGCATTGCCGCACAGCCGGTCGATCCGTCCGAGCGCCCGCCCGGCCAGCTTCAGGCTGACCTTGTTGTCACCACGCAAGACGCCCAGCAGACCCACCTGGTACATATGCCGCAAGCGGCGGCACAGGCGTGACACATCGGCCCGTGCACTCTTGTTGGGCAGGGCCGGGGGCATGCGCTCCCGTGATACGTCTACGCGGAAAAAATGGCTTTCATGAATCAGGGGCTTGCCGGACGCCCGGCGCAGCTCGTTGATGCCGCCGATCACCAGCTCCGGCAGGGTCTGGTTCTTGAGTTGAACGTATTCCAGGTAACGACCGATGAGCACGATGGCGTTGCCGAGCGCAGCCGTCTGCGCCTCGCGGCGCGTCGCGTTGCGCGGGATATCCTCAGCGACCAGTTCCATCTCTTCCGCCATCAGCGCCGCCGCCGACAACTCGAGCATCTGGCAGATGCCGCGCACCTGGTGGAAGGCCTCCACGCACACGCCCAGTTCGCGGGTCCGCGTCGCGTCTTCGGAAAACGCCTCGAGCGCCGCCTCGGCCTGTCCAAGGGTCGCGTCCAGCTCATCCTTCAGAAACGTGAGAGAGGTGGTATTGGTAATGGCAACCATGGGCTCTCTGTCACCCCTTGAAATTGTTATGGTTCCAACAATGCGTCAACTTTAGCCCCTAAGCAACTGAATTGACGATAAATTGTTAACCCGAACACGCGGCATCACGCGTCTGCTGATGACCGTGTCCACAGGGCGCCCTCTTCGCAGGCCTTCCCCAGCGCCGCGAGCTTGGCGTCGTGGGCTGCCAGCTCTTCCGCGCTCGCCCTTACCACCGTCAGCGGCGGCCGCTGGGCCGACAGACGGCGAATCACCTCGGCCTGGGCCTCCCCGCCCGCCCCGGCCTCGCTGCCACCCAGCGACAGACGGGTCTGGCCACCGGTCATGATCAGGTAGACATCAGCGAGAATCTGGGCGTCCAGCAAGGCACCATGCAACTCACGGTGCGAGTTGTCGATCCCGTAACGGCGACACAGGGCATCCAGATTGTTTTTCTGCCCCGGGTGCTTGTTGCGAGCCAGAGCCAGTGTATCCAGCACCGTGCAGCGGTCTTCTATGCGCCCGAGGCTGGCGCCCAGCAGGCGTAATTCGTGGTTCAGGAAGCCGACGTCGAAGGCGGCGTTGTGGATCACCAGCTCGGCGCCGTCGATGTAGGCCAGGAATTCGTCTGCCACCTCACGGAAGGTGGGCTTATCGGCGAGGAATTCACGGGTGATGCCGTGCACCTCCAGCGCGCCGTCATCGATATCCCGCTCGGGATTGATGTACAGGTGGCAGTCATTGCCGGTCAGGCGGCGTCCCACCATCTCGACACACCCGATCTCGATGATCCGGTGGCCCTCGGACGGCTCCAGACCGGTGGTTTCAGTGTCCAGCACGATCTGTCTGGTCATGACGTCAAGGCTCCCTGCTGCATTTCATCGATACCCCGGTTGGCCAGTTGGTCGGCGCGCTCGTTTTCCGGGTGTCCACTGTGACCCTTGACCCATTTCCACTGGATGGTGTGGCGGGCGGCGGCCTTGTCCAGTTGCTGCCAGATCTCACCATTCTTCACCGGCTGCTTGCTGGCGGTGCGCCAGCCGTTGCGTTTCCAGCCATGAATCCACTGGGTGATACCGTCGATCACGTACTTCGAATCCGTGTACAGCGTGACATCGCAGGGCTCCTTCAAGGCCTCCAGCGCCCGGATCACCGCCGTCAGCTCCATCTGGTTATTGGTGGTTTGCGGCGCGCCGCCATACAGCTCCTTTTCCACCTTGCCCCGGCGCAGTACCACGCCCCAGCCACCCGGGCCCGGATTACCGCGGCAGGCGCCGTCGGTATAGATCTCGACCTGTTTCAATACTACGGCTCCATCTGCTCGCTGTTTCAATCCTGCTCGGTGCTGGTGCGCTGCTGCCAGCGCGCCATGGACACCGGAATTACGTTGGGGGCGGCCTGCGGCAGGGCAAACCGTGGCCGCAGCGGCCGCACCATGGCCGCGCGCTTGCGCGCCACCAGCACGTAGAAGGCCCCGTGCTGCGACCAGAAGCGCCCGCCCAGGCGCTCCAGCCAACTGGCCCGGGCCGGGCGGCGCGGCACCCGTGGCCAGCCGTGCAGGCTGCTCTCGAACCCCTCCACCTCACAGGCCAGCACGTGCAGCCAGTCACTGACCCGGTGCGGGCGGATAAAACGCGCCATCCAGGGCACGCGCCCGGAGGTGAGCCGCAGCAGCCGTGTCAGCCCCCACAGGCTGAGCGGCTGAAAACCGACGACGACCAGAGCACCGCCGGGCTGCAACACGCGCGCCGCCTCCCCCAGCACCAGGTGCGGGTCATCCTCGAAATCCAGGCTGTGATGCAACAGCACCAGATCCAGGCTGTTGCGCTGCAATGGCAGATGCGCTGGCCGTGCCCGGACATCAACATCGCCCTGGCGCCCCAGGGACCAGTGCAGCGGCGCCACACTCTCGTCCAGCAACGGCTGCGGGGCGCCCACCGCGCATTGAAGCGCGCGCACCCCGGGCAAGCGGGGCAACACATCAGCGAGCACCGCCTTTTCGGCGGCCAGCAACCGCGCGCCCAGCGGGGTCTGCAACCAGCGCTCGAACGCAGCGCCGGTGTCCGGCGGGTGCCGCCGGAAGGGTGTGCGAATGAGTCGGGGGATGCCCATGGCCACCTCCTGCCTGTTCAGGACTACAGTCTAACGCAGCTCACCGGCGTCGTCGCCCGCCGCGCCGATGACAACCGTCTGCCGAGGCCCTACCATGTCGCCATGCTGACACTTCATCCCGTACCCGCATTCGCAGACAACTACATCTGGGTCCTGTCGGACGCGCAGGGGCAGGCGCTGGTCGTCGATCCGGGCGATGCCGCCCCGGTCATCGACTACCTCAGCGCCCGGCGACTGACGCTGCGTGCCCTGCTGATCACCCACCATCACCCGGACCACGTGGGTGGCGTTCTGCCCCTGCTGAAGGCCGCCCGCGAGGCGGGCCGCAGCGAGGTGCCGGTATACGGCCCGGCGGGCGAAACCATCCCCGGTCGGACTCATGCGCTGGAAGACGATGACACTGTACAACTGGCCGCCCCGGCACTGGGCTTCCGGGTGTTTCATGTGCCCGGCCATACCCTCGGCCACATCGCTTTCTATACCGAAGACACCGGGCAGCCGGTGCTGTTCTGCGGCGACACCCTGTTTGCCGCCGGATGCGGGCGCCTGTTCGAGGGCACCCCGGAACAGATGCATGCCTCGCTGCAGCGGCTGGCCGCCCTGCCGGATGACACCCGGGTGTGTTGCGCCCACGAATACACAGTCTCGAACCTCCGTTTTGCCCGGGCGGTAACCCCCGATGACGAGGCCGTGAACCAACGGCTCACACAGATGGTCCACAAGCGCGAAGCGGGCGAAGTCACCCTGCCCGTCACCCTGGCCGACGAGCGCCGCAGCAACCCGTTCCTGCGGGTGCATGACCACGCCCTGCGCGAGGCCGTCATGCGCGAGGCCGGGAAACCTCTGGACAGTGATACGGCAGTATTTGCCCAACTGCGTCAGTGGAAAGACCGGTTCTGAAACCCGGCATCAACAGACTCGATCCCGGCTTGCCCGGGCGCGCAACCGCTACATAGAATGTGGCATCCGAGTTGCATCGGTCATAACAACCAACAGACGCGCCCCGGCCGCTCGGGGCCAGCGGAGTCTTGCCTTACCATGAAGTACAGAATGTTGTGCCTGGCCCTTGTTGGCCTCGGGGTGTTCACGACGGGCTGCAGCTTGCG
>PNLU01000076.1 GCA_013823245.1 Alcanivorax sp. | reverse complement strand
AAGGGCCGTCACGCGCAGCCCAATCTTCAAGCTGGCAGAGGGCTAATGGTTTTGTTCCTCCAGAACGCCCTGTAGCCACCGGACTTCAAATCTCGCTGCGGCGTTGAGGCGGGGTGCGCCCTGTAGGGACATCTTTGGCCATGGATGGCCAAAGAAAGAGCGCCCATGGATGGCTTGAGCGGTCCCGGAAGGGCGTACCCCGCCTCAACGCCTCTCTGCTGGAGGGTGACCCACTGTCCCGACTAACCCACTGTCCCGACTAATGAGTTATTCCTATTTTTATAGGGTGACCATCCGGTCAGGCCGCCACAGTAATATCCTGACACAATCTTTCAAGCACCCGCGCTTATGCCTGTGGTCTGACGCTGCTAGTGTGGTTTTCAGCATTTCAATGCCTACGTCAGGAGCCTCAGGTCATGCTGCTCAAATACTTGAACGAACTGGATCGCGCGGTGAAAGACGCCCGTGAGCACCCCGGCGTCGAGCAGTACAGCCGCTGCGCTGAGTGCGCCGACACCCTGCGCGAATATCTCAGCGGTCAGATGGAAGCGGTGCGTCGTCGTGGTACCGAGATCATGGATCAACTGCTGCCCGAGCAGTTCGACGACTGGATGGCCGAACTGGGCGCCGTGCATGGTGCCGCACGCCAGGCTGGCGCGCGCCAGCCGATGAGGCACACTCGTCTGCACGGCTGATCGATTCCTGGCTGGATCCGATCCTTGCCCTGATCAAAGCCGCGCGCGCTGGTTAGCCAGCGCGCGCTGACGTTCCTCCTCGAACAGATCCGGCTGCTCCGGCGCATTCAGATCGCGCAGGCGCACGCCAATGCCCACCAGCCTGGCCGCTTCGCCGCGCCGTTCCCATAACGCCTCCAGCAGTGTCGCAAAGGCGGCCTCGTCCAGCTGTTCCCCCGGCCCGTCGCAGGTGGCCTGCGAAAAATCCTGATAGCGCACCTTGGCGGTCAGCCCCTGGATGACGTAGCTGTGGTCCAGTTGGGCCAGGCGCCTGCGCAAGCGCTCCAGCAGGTCCGGCAGCTGGGCCTGCCAGCGTGGCAGTGAGGTCAGATCCTCAGCGTAGGTTTTCTCCACACTGACCGATTTGCGCCGCCGGCTGCTCTGCACGCGGCGCTCATCCTCGCCGTGGGCCAGATGCCACAGGCGCTCGCCAAAGCTGCCGAAGTGCTGGCTCAGCGTCAGCCGGTCGATGCCCTGGAGGTCGGCGCAGGTGCGCACGCCCATGGCATCCAGTTTGCCCGCCGTCACGCGGCCGACGCCGGATAACCGCGCCACTGGCAGGGCGCGGACGAAGTCGGCCACCTGCTCCGGGCGAATCACGAACAGGCCGTCGGGCTTGCGCCAGTCGCTGGCGATCTTGGCCAGAAACTTGTTGGGGGCCACGCCCGCTGACACGGTGATGCCGACTTCCTTACGCACCGCGTCGCGGATCGCCTGGGCGATGCGCGTGGCGCTGTTGTCGAAGTGCGGGCTCTCCGATACATCCAGATAGGCTTCGTCCAGCGACAGCGGCTCGATATGCGGTGTATAGCGGCGAAAAATTTGCTGGATGCTGGCGGACACCTTACGGTACTTGTCGAACTGCGGCGCCAGGATCACCAGCTCCGGACATAGGCGCAGGGCCTGGGATGAGGCCATGGCGGAGCGCACGCCGTAGTGCCTGGCCTCATAATTGCAGGTGGCAATCACACCGCGCCGCCCCGGGTCGCCGCCCACGGCCACCGGGCGACCGCGCAGGCGCGGGTCATCGCGGGTTTCCACGGCGGCGTAGAAGCAGTCGCAATCCACGTGGATGATTTTCTGTTGCGGTGTGTCGCTCATGGCGCCTGTGGTAGATTCCCTCGCTACGACGATCGCAGCAATGATTCATTCAGCACAAGGATAAAGCATGTGGCAGAAAAGGCAGCGTCCATGAAGGGATGGCCGACACGCACGCAGGTGCTCATTATCGGTGCCGGGCCCACCGGGCTGACCCTGGGTATCACCCTGCGCCAGCGAGGTATCGACTGCCTGATCGTGGACAAGTTGCCCGCGCCCTTGCCCTGGTCCCGGGCGTTGGGACTGCATGCGCGGACTCAGGAGATTCTGGATGCGCTGGGGGTGCAGGCGGCGATCAGTGAGCGCAGCCTGGCGCAGCGCGCGGTGAGCGTCTACGGCGATCGCGGGCCGCTGTTCAGCCTGGACCTGACGGTGCTGGATGCGCCGTACCCGCAGGTGTTGTCCTGCCCCCAGGCCGAGGTCGAGGCGTGTCTGGCGAATCGTTTTGCCGAGTTGGGTGGTGTGCTGGTGCGCGATTGCACGCTGCAGGATTTTACTCAGGATGACGACGGCGTCGTGGCCCAGTTGCACTGGGCGGCGGGGGATCAGTACCTGCGCGCCGACGTGATGGTCGGTTGCGATGGCGCCAGCTCGCGGGTGCGTGATGTATTGGGCATCAGCTTCGACGGTGTGCGTTACCCGGACCATTTTCTGCTGGCCGATCTGGATATCGAATGGGATCTGCCGAGAGACAGCTCGCACGGCTTTCTGCTGGGCGAGGGAGCCCTGATTGCCATTCCGCTGCCGCAGGGCTGGCGGTTGATCATCAACCAGAGTGACGATGAGGACCTGGCCCCGCAGCTGGATATCGAGCCGTTCCGCGAGCGCCTGAATCACTGTCTGGACACGCCGCCGGAACTGGGGCCGCCGCGCTGGCTGAGCCGCTTCTCGATTCACCGGCGGCTGGCCGGGCATTATCGCCGCAACCGGGTGTTGCTGGCCGGGGATGCCTGCCATATCCAGAGCCCGCTGGGGGCCCAGGGTATGAACACCGGTATCGGCGATGCCTTCAATCTGGGCTGGAAGCTGGCCGCTTACCTGCAAGGCCATGGTGACGGGCGCCTGCTGGACAGCTACGAGCAGGAACGTCGCCCCGTGGCCAGGCAGATGCTGACGGCGGTGGATCTGCTGTCGAAGGGTTCCTTTACCCGCGCCGCGCCGCTGCGGCGGGTGCGTGACGGGCTGCTGCGTCTGGCCGGGAACCGGCCGCAACTGGGCGCGCGTCTGGTCCGTCGCGCCAGCCAGCTGGACGTCAATTACCGGCATTCACCCATTGTGGCGCGCAGCTCCGGCGATCTGCCCGGGCGTCGCGAAAAGGGCCCCTTGCCCGGTGATCGGGTGCCGGACGTCGCATTGCGAGCGGCGTGCACGGATGACGCGGGGACTACGTCAGGGCGTTTGCATGATGGCCTGCGCTCCGGTGATTTCCAGTTGCTGATTCAATTGCCGGAGACGCTGGATACGGATCACGCGGCCGTACTGTCGATCTATGCGCTGCTGACGCGTTTGCCGGATGAGTTTGGCGGCCTGCTGGGCGTGCAACTGATTGCCCCGGGCGATTGGCCCAATGCACTGAAAGACCTGTTGACCCAGCCGGGGTCGGGCTCAGCGATGCAGCTATGGTGCCATGCCGGGGAGGCCTTCGCCGAACGTTTCGGCAATGAAGGCCGTCTGTGGCTGATGCGACCGGACGGGCATCTGGCTTTTCGTGGTCTGCTGACGGACGCCGATGAGTTGGTAGGTTATCTCGCTGATCTGCTGGCGCGGCGTGATTGACGTCGCGCGGCCAACAGCGGGAGTAACCACAGCAGACCGAGACCGGCGGCCCCGCCGCCACCTGAACTGCCAACGCGAGGGGTCTGTGGTGGGCCGCTGCGCGGTGGGCGAGGTGTGATCAGACCGTTACGCACATCGTCGATCCAGGAGGTGGTCTGGGCGTAGTAGGCCACATTGGTGTAGACGCCCGGGTTGCCGGGTTGCCCACAGGCCACGGCAGAGCCAAAGCTGGTCAGCCCGACAATCACGGGATTATCCTGGTCACCGGTCAGCAGCGGGCCACCGCTGTCGCCCCCGCAGGTGTCGCGAGCCGGGTTTGTGCCGTCAGCACAAATCATCATGTCGAAGGTAAAGGTGTTGCCCCACTTATCGTGGCAATCGCTGCTGCGCACGTAATCCAGCATGACCTGTTGCAGTGTGCCAGCGGTCACTCCCGCCGTGTCACCTGTGTCCCCCCAGCCTAGCGCCGTGGTGCTGTTCAGGCGTTCGTCGCCTTCCAGCCCCTCCAGCGTGCTGATGTCAGCAGTGCTGGCCAGCTGCGGATAGCTGCTCAGGTTAGCGGCGTGGGTGAGCCTGATTATCGCAATGTCGTTACGAAAATCGCTCCCGCTGAATTCGTTGTACTGCTCGTGAATGTAGATTGTCTGTGCTCTGGTGTCGTAGTCATCCAGTGTGTCAGGCCTTGCCACACGGTTGTAGGCGATATACACCTCCGTAGCCTGTTCATTGGCGCCGTTGAAAAAACAGTGCGCAGCGGTCAGTACATGATCGTCGTCGATCAGCACTCCGCTGCAGCTGAATGCTGAAACAGTGGGGCCGCTGCCGCTATCGGCGGGGTCCACAGAAGTAATCAATGCCACCCAGGGCCAGTCTCCCGGCTGGGCATCTTCGCCGCCGTAAATGTAAGGCATCGGGGCGCTGCCGTGGGCCGAGGAGAGTGCTGCGCCGCTCAGGAAGAGTAGACTCGCGATGGGGGCCTGGCGTGTAGCGAGCATGCGGATATCCGTATATCGATTCGAAAGGCCATGATAATACCGTTTTGCGTCGCTGGCGTGACGGTTGACCGCAGTGGGCGGGATGTCTAGATTGGCAATATATGCCAACCCAGTGGGGGCGAAGCCATGCCGACCCGAAATGTAGTGATTACCGACCGCCAGGCCGCGCTGATTGAAGAACTGGTGGAAAGCGGCCAATACCAGAACGCCAGCGAGGTGCTGCGCGAGGGCTTGCGGCTGGTGGAAGAGCGCCGCGCCGAGTATGCCTGCAAGCTGGAAGCGCTGCGGACGGCGGTGCAGGAGGGGATGGAGGATATCGAAGCGGGGCGTTACACCACCTTCGATTCCGCCAGCGCCCTGGCCGACGACTTCCGGGCGGAAGCGGCGGCCATTATCGCGGAAGTGGCCGACGCACAAAAAGACAGGACATGAGCGCCGTCTGGAGGGTGCGGGAGACGGCCAGCGCCAGGGCGGACAGGGTCAGAATCATTCGCTGGACAGCGACCCGCTTCGGGACATATCAGGCGACGATCTACGCAGAAACCATTGCATTGGCACTCGCAGCGCTTGAAGCAGGGCCTGACACACCAGGTGCGCGGCCACGAGATGATCTGCCCGGGAATGTGCGCATGCTCCATGTCGCCAGGCAGGGCCGCAAGGGGCGACACTTCATCATTTTTCGCATCGGCGGCGAGCAGGTTCTTGATGTCCTGCGCATACTTTATGACGGGATGGATCTGGCCAGGCATGTTGAGTAGGTCAGCGTCAGGCCTCAGTGCTTGCGACGCCACCACAGCATCATGATCAGGATCAGCCCGCCCCAGAGCGCGCCGCCGCTGCCCATGCGCAGTACCGGTGTTTCGATGTCCGGGTACTGAAGGGTGACGGCGGCCTCGGTTTCACCCGCACCAAAGGTGCCGGTGGGGGTGTGGGCTGTCAGCCGCAGGGTGCGCTCCAGGCCATCCAGCGAGGACAGTTCCAGTGTCATGCTGTGTTGATCGCCGGGCGCCAGGGGTGGTGCCGGGCAGAATAGCCCCTCGGCAGATTGGGTGCATTGCAAGGCCTGCATGTTAAGCAGCTGCGTGGCAGGCGGCAACACGATGCGCAGGCCAGCGTCTTCGGTGCTGGCATGGGTGGAGAAATTTTCCAGGCGGGTTCGTACATTGGCACGGCGTTGTTGCTGAGTGAAGGTGCCGCGTACAAAGCCGGGAGCCACCAGGTTCAGATCGGGTTTGTCGGTCAGGAAAATACGCACCGTCGGACGATTGTTGCTGCTGCGGTAATCGTGTTCCTGCGTGTCCAGTTGCAGTGACATCGTTACGCGCTGGTCGTCGCCCGCAGGTAGCGACGACAGCGCGACCTGGCCTGCCAGCTCGTCGTTCGGCGCCAGTGGCATTTCAGCGGATAGATCACAGTCGGCCTCAGGGCAGACGTTGCTCTGTAGTGAGAGTGTCGGGCTGTCCATGTCCTCGCCGGTCAGGGTCAGGCGTTGCAGTGTGGCCGCATTTATCGTGCTGTCATTGCGCAACGAAAAATCGATGATATAGCCGCCCGGAGTGTTCGCGGGCATCGAGTGATAGCGGGCAATGTCGATAGCGGCATCGATGAGGGGGCGAGCAGGCACGCCCTCGGGCGGTGAGGCCGTGATCTGTTCGATCCAGTCCACCATGTCGGCAGTGCTGGTGTAGCCACTGGGGACATGGGCCAGGCCGCAACCCTGACCGGAGCCGAAGCTGGTCAGGCCGACGATCACGGGATCATCGGGTGTGCCTGTGAGCAAGGGGCCGCCGCTGTCGCCGCGGCAGGTGTCCTGGCCGAGTTCAGCATCGAAGGGCGGGTTGGGTTCACCGGCGCACACCAGCAGGTCGGTCTCGGCACTGAACCAGAAATTGCCGCAGGTTGCGCGGCGAATATAGTCCAGTGTGACCAACTGGAGCGTCTCTGAAATACCGGAGGAGGGAGCGGTTTCCCCCCAGCCCAGTGCCGTCATGCGGTCGTCGCGGTCCAGCGCCGGGGCGGCCTCCAGGGCCTGGACCAATGCGAGGTCGGCGAGGTCGGGGTAGCGTGCGATGGGGGGCGCCAGTTCGACCGGGATCAGGGCGATATCGTGGCCCTGGAGCAAATTCTGAAAATTGAAATGGCCATGAATGATCATCAGGTTGCTGATTTCATCACTGTTGCTCTCCTGCGGAAAAATGCCGCCAGGAAACGTGGGAGCTTGGTAATAAAGCGCGGCCCGTGAGGCAAAAACCGGGTCGCTGCCGCTGCCCTCCTTGACCAGACAATGGGCGGCTGTCAGCACCCAGTCCGGTGAAATCAACTGGCCGCCGCAGAATCCATTGGTGTTGTCGTTGAAAGCAATGCGCAGCGCCGTCATCCAGGGCCAGTCCGCGGCATTCGCCTCTTCACCGCCGAAAATGCGCGGGCTGATCTCGCTGGCCACAGCGGCGCCCGGCAGGGGCAGGCCCGCCAGCAGGGCGATACAGCACAGGGCGCGAGCGGCAAGGCGCATGGCGGACCTTCTTCGAGTTGTACGTTCGGGTTACACGCAGTCGTTCACTCCGAGTGTAACCCGTTGCGACCTCACGGGGGTGAAGAACCGGTCAGGGACGCAGCGGCGGCGCGTGGATCAGCTCGCGCTGGGCGGTGTCGCCACGCTGGAAGGTCTCGCCCAGGTGGTCGATCACCAGATCCAGGCTGGTTTCCCGAGGCACGGCGGCCATCACGGCGGTGAACGGTGGCGAGTGCTCACGCAGGCTGGTGATGACGCGCTCGGCGTTGGCGACATTGGTGTCCGGCAGCAGCAGCGCCAGGCCCTGCTCGTCTGCGCGGGCGCCGATATCGCTGCGGCGCAGCCGCTGGCCCAGGCTGTTGGCCAGGTCTTTAAGCTGGGCGGGATCATGGGGGCGCAACATCACGGCGGTGAGCGGGCTGGATAACCGTTCATGCAGGGGCAGCAACCAGCCCGCAGTATGGCTCAGTGCATTGCGGCTGATCAGCCCGGTTTGCGGGTCCTGCCAGGTGGCTTCCTGTGCTTGCCGGGTCAGTACCTTGTTGCGGTAAAGCAGCAGCCCGAAGTACACCGCGCAGGTGAGCATCACAGCGAGCAGGAACAGGGAGCTGGCAGTCAGCGGCGACTCGGACTGATGCAGACGCAGCGGCAGCACCACCATCAATACCAGTGCGGCCATGCCCAGGCTGTAGAGAAAACGTGGCAGGCCGTTCAGCAGCCCGGTGCTGAGCACGGCAACGATCATCAGGGCCAGGGTGGGAGGTGGTTCACCCGGGTCCAGCATCACCAATATGCCCAGGGCAGACAGATCAACCAGGTTGCTGATCAGTGCGGCACCGGCAAAGGGGCGAAAGAAAAGACCGCCCTGAACCAGCAGGTAGAGCAGGATCAGCAGCGCCAGCAGAGCGCCATGCAGGGGCATCTGCAAGGTGGGCAGTGCAGTGAAATAGGCGATCACCAGCAGCGTGAACAGCAGGCGCGCTGTCAGCTGGAGAGTGTTGGTTCCGCGATCAGTGGCAAGCGAGCTGGGCAAGTTCATAAGCAGTATTCATGTCATCCAGAAGCCGGGCTGCGTCGTGGCAGCCTCCCCCGCGTGAGCGCTGTCCATCGCAGGCCAATGGTGCGGTATCCGCATGCCATTGTCATCATTCCTGCATGCAGTTCATTATGCTTGCAAGGTGAATAGCCAACCGGGAGAGCGTCCTTGAACGATACGGATCTGCATGCGCCCTTGCGCGAGAACGTACGTCTGCTGGGTGACATGCTCGGCCAGACCTTGCGCGAACAGCAGGGCGAGGCGCTGTTTGCGCTGGTGGAACGCATCCGCCAGGTGGCGGTGGACGCGCGTGCCGGCGGTGCGGTGGACATGCGTCGCCTCGGGCAATTGCTGGCACCGCTGGATGAGCAGCAACTGCTTGATGTGGCCCGGGCTTTCAGTCAGTTTCTCAACCTGGCCAATCTGGCCGAACAACAGCATCGCGTGCGCCTGCGCCGTCGCCGCCGGGGCTACGATGCAGACATTGGCAGCACGGAAAACCTGCGCGAGGTGATCCAGCGTCTTCTGGCCAGGGGTCTGTCTGTGGAGACCGTGCGCGAGACCCTGACCAGTCTGTCAGTGGAGCTGGTGCTGACCGCGCACCCCACCGAAGTGTCGCGGCGTACCCTGATTCGCAAGTACGACCAGATGGCCGAATGGCTGGCGGCGCTGGAACGGACCGACCTGGGTGAAGATGAACAGGCCCGTTGTCGCGAGCGCCTGCGGCGCAGCATCCTGTCGGCCTGGTGTACGGATGAGATTCGCCGCGAAAGACCCACGCCGGTGGATGAAGCCAAGTGGGGGTTTGCCACCCTGGAGCAATCCCTGTGGCAGGCATTGCCCGGGTTTCTGCGTGAACTGGATGAAGCCGCCAGCGACCTGCTGGGCGGTCCGTTGCCGGTGGCGGTGGCACCGGTCCGCGTGGCCTCGTGGATGGGCGGCGATCGTGACGGCAATCCCAACGTCACCGCAGAAGTCACCCGGGAAGTATTGCGACTGGCGCGCTGGATGGCGGCGGATCTGTATATCCGCGATGTCGAGGAACTGCTGGCCGATTTTGCCATGCACGAAGCCAGTGATGAGTTGCTGGCCGTGACCGGGCCTTCGGCAGAACCCTATCGGGTGGTGCTGCGCACCCTGCGCGAAACACTGCGTAATACCCGCGCGCACATGGAAGCGCTGATCAACGGTCAGGAGCCGCCGCCGGGCGCCATCCTGTCCAGCCGCGAAGCCCTGCTGGCGCCGTTGATGCTGATCGACCGGTCATTGCGGACCTGCAACATGGCGGCGCTGGCGGATGGTGCCTTGCGCGATACCCTGCGTCGCGCCCACGCATTCGGTATCACGCTGCTGCGTCTGGATATCCGCCAGGAGTCATCGCGTCACAGCGCCGTGCTGGATGCCATCACCCGTTACCTGGGTCTGGGTGCCTATAACGATTGGCCGGAAGACAAGCGCCAGCGTTTTCTGCTGGACGAACTGGCCAGTCGCCGACCGTTGATTGATAGCCGTTTCTACGGCAGCGAAGAGTGCACGGACGACGTTCGTGAAGTGCTGGATACCTGCGCGGTGATCGCCAGCGAATTACCGGAAGCGCTCGGCGCCTATGTCATTTCCATGGCCACGTCGCCCTCCGATATTCTCGCCGTGATGCTGCTGCAGCGGATCATGGGGGTCGCTACGCCGATGCGTGTGGTACCGCTGTTCGAAACACTGAGTGATTTGCAGGGCGCGGCCGATACCCTGCGGGCATTACTGGCAGTGGACAGCTATCGCGCGGCAGTGCAACAAGGTCAGGAAGTGATGATCGGTTATTCCGACTCGGCCAAGGACGCCGGTTTTCTGGCGGCGGCGTGGGCGCAGTATCGGGCCCAGGAACAGCTGACCGCCCTGTTTGCGGAGTACGGTATCCCGCTGACGCTGTTCCATGGTCGTGGCGGTTCTGTCAGCCGGGGCGGCTCACCGACGCGTGCGGCGCTGCTATCGCAACCGCCGGGGTCGGTGGCGGGCCGTATTCGCGTCACCGAGCAAGGCGAGGTGATCCGCTTCAAATACGGGTTGCCACAAATCGCCATTCACAACATGGAGCAATATGTGGCCGCCACGCTGGAAGCCACATTGCTGCCGCCGGCGGCACCCACCGACGACTGGCGTGCTGAAATGGAAACGCTGACCGGGCAGGCGGTAGCCGCCTACCGCGAGGTGGTGCGCGATACGCCTGCGCTGGTGGAATACCTGCGCACCGTTACGCCGGAGCAGGAGTTGACCCGTCTGGCGCTCGGCAGCCGACCGGCGCGCCGCAAGAGTGCAGGGGGGCTGGCCTCGCTGCGGGCCATTCCCTGGGTGTTTGCCTGGACTCAGATACGTTTGATGCTGCCCGCCTGGCTGGGGACCGGCGTGGCCCTGAGCACGTCGCTGGCCGATCCGCAGCGGCGACCTGTGCTGGACGCCATGCAACGCGACTGGCCTTTTTTCCAGGGCATGCTGGACATGCTGGAGATGGTGCTGGCCAAGGCGGATGTGGCGGTGGCGACCTATTATGAAGAGCGACTGACGCAAGACCCGGCGTTGCGCGCGCTGGGCGCCGAATTACGTGAACGATTGCAGGGCACGGTCGCGGCACTGCAAGGCATCAGTGGGCGCCGCGACTTGCTGGCCAACAATCCGGTGATGCGCTGGTCCGTGCAGGTGCGCAATCCCTACACCGATCCGCTGCATCTGCTGCAGGCTGAACTGATGGGCCGTCTGCGCGATACCAAGGCGCCGGACGCACGTCTGGAAAGCGCCCTGATGGTGACCATCACCGGGATTGCGGCGGGGCTGCGCAACACGGGCTGATTGTGCGCCGGCAGGGTTACAGAGACTTGTGTGTGCCGTCGCAGAGCGGCGCGTCGTGGGTCTTCTTGCAGCCGCAGAAAAACACAATCTTGTCCCGTGGCGCGGTGTAGGCCACTGGCGTGATGCCCGTGCCCTGGTGGCTGCCATCGCAGAACGGTTGCCGGGCACTGCGCCCGCAGGCGCACCAGTGGTAGGTCTTGTCCTGTTCCACTTCCATCGGCATGGGATGACGTATCTCGCTCATGGCCTGTCCCTCCTGTCTCGGAATTGTCATCTCCCTGTCACGTCACGGCAATTGGCCGGCTCGACACTGCGCGAAACAGGCTCAGGGAGTCGTTCATGGCTATACAGGGTATCAGACAGGCATTGGCGAAGCCGTTCGTGGCCACTGCAGGGTTGCTGCGTGCGCCCTTGCCGCAGGGTGCAGAGCAGAGCGGGCGCTTTACCGCCTGGTTCAGCAGTGCCCGCCGCGACATCATGCGCGCGCAGCGTATGCGCTATCGCATTTTCAGCGAGGAGTACGGAGCCAGCATCAAGGCGCCGTTCGGGCTGGACCGTGATCGCTTCGACAAGCACTGCCTGCACCTGATGGTGCGTGACAACCAGACCGGTGAACTGGTCGGTTACACTCGGGTGCTGACCCGGGCGGCGGCGGATCGTACCGGCGGTTTCTATTCGGCCAGCGAATTCGACCTGTCGATGGTCGAGCGCCTGCCGGGGCAGGTGGCGGAAATCGGCCGCACCTGTATTCATCCTGACTACCGTGGCGGTGCAGTGATCACGGTGCTGTGGTCGCGCCTGGCGCGCTTCATGGTCGAGAACGACATCCGCTACCTGATTGGCTGCGCCAGCGTGGCCTTCAGCGAAGGCTACGATCTGCGCGCCATCATCAGCGATGTGCGGGCCCGGCATCTGAGTCCGGTGGGGCAGCGCGTCATGCCCTTGCAGCCGGTGCCGCGCCTCGGTGCGCAGGCAGGCCCGCTGCCGAGCGAGTCGACATCCGTCAGGCTACCGCCGCTGCTCAAGGCATATCTGCGCATGGGTGCTCGTGTCTGCGGTGAGCCCTGCTGGGACCCGGACTTCAACTGCCTGGATTTCTTTATTCTGATGGCAGTGGATGACCTGCCGGCCCGATACGTCCAGCACTTTCTGAACCCGGTGGCACGCGCGGTATGAGCAGCCAGCAGGGGTTGATGGGCAGTCTCCGGGCGGCGCATCCCTGGCCGCAACTGCGGCGTCTGTGGCGCTTGTTCCGGGTGCTGCTGCACATCGGTTATGGCCTGTGGCTGGCGCTGCGCCTGCGCGCCGTTCAGGCGCCACATAGCGCCGCCGTGCGCGATGCCGCGCGTCAGTGGGCGGCGCAACTGCTGGGCCTGCTGCGGGTCGAGGTGGTCTGGTTCGGCCCGGCGCCGCAGCCGGGCGCGTTTCTGGCCAGCAATCACGTCTCGTGGCTGGATATCCCGGTGCTCTGCGCCCAGGGCGATGTCCATTTTCTGTCCAAGGCGGAAGTGCGGGACTGGCCTCTGATTGGCCGCCTGGCGCAGGCGGCCGGCACCCTGTTCATTCGCCGGGGCAGCGGGGAATCGCGCCTGAAGGCGGAGGAGATCGCCGCCCATTTGCGTGCTGGCCGCACCATTTGTGTGTTCCCCGAGGGCACCACCACCGATGGCCGCAGTGTGCGGCGTTTTTTCCGCCCCCTGTTTGCCGCGCCGGTGCTGGCGGCGGCTCCGGTGCAGCCGGTGGCCCTGCGCTATCGCGATGAACAGGGGCACCCGGACACGCAGGTGCCGTTTATCGGTGACGACGCGTTTCACTCTCATTTGTGGGCACTGTTGCTGCGCGACCGGATTCGCGTCAGCGTCACCTGCTGCGCGCCGCTGCCCGCGTCCGAGGTGGCCGACATGGCCCCCGAGACACTGGCCGAAACCAGTCATGCGCTGGTGTTGCGGGCCCTGTCCCATGGATAATGCCTCCCGTATTCGCGGAGGCCTTCATCATGACATCCCCGAGACGCTGGCTGACGATGGCCACGCTGTTGATCCTGTGCGCGGGCCTGAACATCGGGTTGAGCGGCTGCCAGGCCGGTTATTACATGCACCTGGCGCGCGGCCACGGCGAGCTGATGCGCGCGCGAACGCCCGTGGAGCAGGTGCTGTCGGACCCGGACACGCCGGCCTCAGTGCGTGAGCGCCTGGCGCGCACCGAGACGATGCTGGTGTTCGCCGAGCAGGAACTGGCGTTGCCGGTGGACGATGCCTATCGCACCTATGTGGCGCTGGAACGGGGCTTTGTGGTGTGGAACCTGTTTGCGGCGCCCGAGTTTTCCCTGAGCCCGCGCACCTGGTGCTTTCCGGTGGCGGGCTGCACCAGCTATCGCGGTTTCTTCGATCTGGAGCGGGCTGAACGTGAGGCTGAACGGCTGCGGGCTCGTGGCTACGACGTCTATGGCGGTGGTGCCATCGCCTATTCCACGCTCGGCTGGTTCGCGGATCCGCTGACCACACCGATGTTGTCCGGCAACGAGGCGCAGGTGGCCGACCTGCTGTTCCATGAACTTGCCCACCGGCGTTTCTATCTGCGCGGCGATACGCGCTTCAACGAGAGCCTGGCGACCACCGTGGGGCGCGAAGGAGCACGGCGCTGGCTGGCGGCGCATGGCGATCCGACGCTGATCGACGACATCACCCTGTCTGCCGCCCTGCGGGCGTAGGTGCTGGCGCTGGTCAGCGAGGCGCGGGCGGACCTGGCGCGGCTCTACGCCAGTGAAGACGACCCGGAACGGTTACGAGCAGGCAAGGCGGCGGTGCAGTCGCAGTTGCGGGATCGTTTCGACGCGGCCCGCGAGGCCGAACCCGCCCTGGGCCGTTACGCCAACTGGTTTGCCGGTCCACTGAACAACGCGCAGCTCAACACCTTCAGCGATTACAATGACTGGGTGCCGTCGTTTGACGCGCTGCTGCTTGATTGTGGCGGACAATGGCCGTGTTTCTGGCGGGAGGTGGAACGGATTGCCGCGCTGCCTGCCGAACAACGTATCGTGGTAATGGAGGCCCTCCGGGACTTGCAGGATGATTGAACTGGCCCGTTTCAGACACGCCCAGCCCGCGCACATGCTGGTGGCGGCGTTACGCGGTGAAGGGATCGCCGCTCTGGTGCGCGACGAACAGGGGGAGGTTGTGCTGTATCTGCAGGACGCCGCCCGCTTCGATGAAGCCCGCGGGCTGGTGGAACTGTTCCAGCGCAACCCCCTGGATCCGCGCTTTGCCGGGGCCGCCTGGCAGGCCAGTGCGCCTGCCCGGCCGCGCAGCAGCGGCGGAATCAGCGACGGACCTGATCAGCCGCCGCTGTTCAGTGG